>JAJFMH010000082.1 GCA_021772245.1 Chlamydiota bacterium
TTAAACCTCGTGAAAATTACCTACAGGGTGTTACAAGGTATTTTACAAGGTAGATCAGTCAACTATGTCAGAGTAATTTGCACATTAAACTGTAGAAATAGCATATAATATTCAGAAAACTCACAAAGAATCCTTTTTAAACATCCTGTGAGTTGAGATAAGATGCTCGGAACAGGAATCGAACCTGCACGACCCGAAGGTCAAGGGATTTTAAGTCTTATGTTTCCTATTCTCAACTAAAACCACCCACACTGCACTACACTTAAGAACCAGGTGTAAACAACCCATTATCGACCTAGTTTTTTAGTTTGTTTAAGTGGGTTTTAGTTGGTGTTGTCACAAATTGGAACATTTTTCTCTAATCACAAGCATCCCAGACAGCCATTTCTTTGACTCCATTTCAAGGCCTCTCTTCTCACAAAAAAGTTGTATCTATTTTGTATGTTCAAATATTCAATGCCTACTGAATTGTAGCAAGATCAATTTTTTTCTGCTATTTACGATCTGTTTCTCAAAAGGAAATACAATTTGGATAAATTCTTCAATTTTCTCGCGATCTTGATCGCCTGGGAAAGAGAAAGCCGCTATCTGGCGAATCGAATCTGGGATTTCCTTTTCCCATTTTTTCTCCCTATCATCTAAGATAGAACATATCTTCTCTAATTCTTTCTTTTTTCAGCCATTTTATCAATGATTGATACGACAGATTCTATGTAGATATTGTGGCAATCAATTTCTGCGGATGCTTGTTCTCTTTCGTTGTCATTTGCGATCACAATTGAAAATTTGTTCATTGTTTTCTAATCTCATCTTCTTTGGCACATTTTATTGCTAGCTGCTTTGCAGCTTTTAATATTTTGAAAAAACCATTCAATGAGAAAATCCGCTTAGGAAATCCTTCTTGAGAGGAGACAATTTCAATTTCAATGTTATCTATGCCTTTTTCATAATTGATCTCAGCGACTATTCAGTCATCATGACAAACAAAAATAACCATTCCTTCAAGATCTAAATCACCGCAAATTTTTGTACAAAACCCTTTATTCACTTTCAGAAATCTATTCCTTTTTTTCTAAGTTCCTCATCTTCTTTAGCACATTTAATTGCGAGTTTTTTTGCTTTTTCCAAGATAAGAAAAAAGTCAGTTAAAGGAAATACACATTTCTCAGGCTTGGAAGGTATTTCGATTTCTATATTATCTATTCCCTTCTCATAGTTAATAGAAGCAATCGTTTCTTTGTTATAGGTGACATCTACTACCATCCCTTCAAAGTCCAAGTCACCACATAGTTCTATTGAAAAATTTTTATTCATATTGCCACTCTATAAATCCTTTAAAAGTCCCATCCTTCCTAAAGGAAGCTCCTCTTCCTTTTGGAGAGTACACTTTCAAGCTTTTATCCGAAAATTGATATACTTTATTTTTTGGATCATTCAAAATTTCTTCCAAAATCATTTGACCTTGCCTATTGATCTGGGACTGATTTCCAATGGGCTTTGGGAATACACTTCCCTTTCTATAACCATGTTTCATTAAACCTCTCCCGGCTTTAGTGAATCCTCGCCTATCCAATACTTTTCCAGCTTGTTTAAATCGATTCGCATTAGAAAAAATCTTAGTAAAAGAGCCTGAAAGTGGAGAAGGAAGCATAGCAATAGCAAAATCATTCATGGGATTATTTGCTTTAGCTTCTGCTGTAAAAAGACCTGCTTGATCTGTTGAGAAGACATTATCAATTGTTTCATGGCCTTTAGCAACTAAATTCTCAAAATTCTCTATGGGACTTCCTGTATCTCCGGAATTATTTGGCGGGGTAAGGCTGTTTGGCAAGAATATAGGGCCTAATTCTTTGACTTCTTCACAAAGCTGCGGAACAACTTTTACTAAATCAGTGATCTCGTCAAAAGCTTGGTGGGCTATATTAGCTCCAGCTTCTCTTGCTTTCTCACCAAAAGATAGATCATTAAATCCTTTGGATGAGGTTGCTTCCTGCGCAGCTTTATCCTCTACGAGAAACTCCTTAAAAGAAGAAACATGTTCATCTGTAGCTGCTTTCATCACAGGAGCTTCATTTACATCAATAAGAGGGGGTTCTTTAGGGATAGCAGAAATAGGGGGAGGTTCTTCTTTTGATTCAGAATGGCTAGAATCTGAAGATCCTGAGCCAATGCCAGTAACAGCGGTTGCTCCAACAGCTCCTGCTGCCGCTGATGCTGCACTTGCAGAGGATGCGATTACAAGAGCTACGGTAACAGCAGTAACTGCCACAACCACAACGGCGCCTATTATGATTGCTTTTTTGTGCTTTTTGACGAACGTCTTAGTCTTTTTCCATGCTTTGCTGATTTTTCCGCACTGTACGATATTATAGCTCGAATAGCCGTTGAGAACAGCTGAAATGATCATATATTCGCTGCTGTTTCCCAAGTAACGCGTTAGCTCAAATGCACTATCATCCCCATATATCAAGTCATAGGCATCTTCTTCCACAGCTATTTCTTCTTCAAACTCATCAGGAAGAATCCCCTCTTTTGCTAGAATAGTCAAATACTCATTCACTCGATCCAGCTGCATCGGTGAGTATCTTCTTTCGAGCTCTCCAGATTCCAAATCTTCGAGCATCTGCATGATCTCATCATATGTCTTAGGGCGAATCCACTCTTCGGTCTCTTGTTGGTATTCATAATTTACCACTTGAAATATGACGTGTGGTAGATCGTTTTGAGGATAAGCAAAGAGGGCTGGCGTGATTGCTAAAAGGGTACAATGAGTGAAAAGTTTCAGTTTTCGCACAGTAGTCCCTGCATTCCAATTCAATTGACATGTCAGTTTACGATTGAAACCACAAGGTGTCAACGAACTTTATATTAATGTCAGAGCAAAGTTAAAATGTCACCTTCCTGTATTCGGAGGGGTTTCCAACACAGGGGTTCGAGGGGGTAACCAATCGCTTTGTGTCATGCAGCAGCAAACCATTCACTGACTTCCTTATTGTGTTTACCATAAATAGCAGAACGCGGTTTAAATATCCTATGTACGGTAAGATGCTCGGAACAGGAATCGAACCTGCACGACCCGAAGGTCAAGGGATTTTAAGTCTTATCCAAATGAAAAACAAGGATATTCCATGATACTTATTTCATTGATATTAAGAAGGTTAAACCCAAACACTCTGCCTTAGACTATCCTTAAAAATCCTCATTATTCATTCCAAAGTGTGCCATAAGCGTGCCAAAAATCATCACTCAAATGAGCCCAAGAAGTTCTTGCTTTCCTTGATAAGATTGCTAACCTTTTTGCGCCTCTCTTCCGCTTCTTTTGAGCGCAATCCATGTTGATAATGGCAAACGCTTATTTTCTCCTTACCGGTGTCGGTTTTAGGACCAGTAGATTTACCCCCATGAAAACGACAGGTCGTCTTTTTTCTCATTGCCCAATTTTTACACTGCTCACCTGAGCGCTTGGACTGTGCTATGCATCTTCCCATATTTCTGTGGTTTTTGTTCCTTAAGTTCCACCTCTATCAATGATACATGGGGTCTTACGAAACTTTTTTCTCCACTACCCCCCGTTTTTCATTTCATTTGCAATCACTGCCTTTCCATCCCCAGAAACATGAATGACCTGAATTTGCTGTTTACCTCCAGACCGATATTTCAATAAAGTCTGCATCGTTTCATTGGCACAACGAAATAGCTTAACTGAGAGCTGAAAGAGTTCCTTCTTGTGATAAAACAGCTCATTGAAATTTGCATTATGGAGGCACTGTATGCCAGAGTCCTGTAAGGCAAGAAATTGCCCTAGCAGCAATGCTTCTGTTTCATTTTGGGGGTCCAGAGTATGGAGCAAGGTTGTAACCTCTTTAAGACGATGCTCATTGTCTTCTGAGGACATCGCCCAAGCAATCTTAGATACAATTCGCTCTGCTATTTCAGGATTTCTGCTACCAGTCATTCCTTTGAGAGCCAACTCCAATTTTTCCATAAATTCCGGCGAATCTGGTAGCGTCTTATCCGACAACTCAATCCCACACAATTCTCTACACCCCGTTTCTGGATTTTCTCTGAATTGATATTTCAAAAAAACCTCATCCTCTTCTGCTGTGTTAGATAGATTTTTTGATAAACTCTTGTTCATATTTTTTCTCCTTAAGGTCAGAAGGGACAAAAGCCACAAAAAAGGCTATTTGTCCTCACTAAATACGTACGGATTCACATAAAACACCCGACTTGGTCTTCCTGGTTTTTTCTCCTGTTCAGCCTCAATAATGAAATAATTATCCAACAGCACATCAACCGAGCCTTGCAACTCCTTTGCCTTCTTAAATCGGTTCTTATGAGCATATTGGCAATCTCTAAAGGTGAAGTACTCATAACGATTTGTTTCAATCCAACGCAGAATAACCCTTGCCCCTTCAAGAGCTGGGTCAGCTTGCATTAAATCAAATACGGCTTGAGCATGTTTCGAGAAATAATGCCCTATCTTGATAGCAGAACTCATGTCTTCTACAGAAATTGCTGCCATCCATGGCTCTCCCACAGAATGTCTTGCGATGTGTATAAGAGCGGATACTCTCGCAATTTGACCTGCAAGTTTACCACCCCAATCAGTCATGAATGCAAGCGGACCTCCTTCGTCCATTTGAATCTCTATGACACGGGAGTAACCAAACCACTTTTCATATGCTTCTGCAGAAAGACTCAGGACATATTGGGCATCATCATTACTCTCAAACTCTAAAATCTCTTGGAGCACCCGATGATAGTTTGCCTCTACTTCAGGTAACAAAGGAGCCGCATCTAAGTCCCGCTTACCTAAATTTGAATAGGGCATTGCATAAAGAAATCTTCCTAGCAATCCCCTCCCTCGAAAGGCGTGATTTCTTCCTAGCCCTTTCAATACATCTGGCTGTGGGGTTAATCCCATAGTCAAAATCGCTCGCTCCAACAAATCAGGAGGTCGCCCTATTCGATTCACGCGCGCAGAACTCCCTGTATGACTCTTTAAGAACAGGTCTAGATTAGGAACCCCAGATGAATATCTTCCTGCCAATATATCAAAAATTCCAGCTTCATCGCTCAAAACAGACATGCACTCATTATTTGAAACCATGAGTGTTCCAAGATTTTCCGGCGTTATATCACTTGTCCAAAGCTGAGGGAAACCAGGAGGTTCTTCAATCTTCTTCTCAAGTGTAAAAATTTCTTGCTGAAAGGTTTCAAACTCACAATCCTTTGCTTTAGCAATCTTGTTTCGTAATTCCTTGATGCGCATCTCTAAGCTCTTATTCCGGGAGGTAACCTCCTTTATCAAGGGTTCGATTAATAACTGTTTCTGCTTTTCATATTTTTCGATGGGTTTGATAGCAGCAGCTAAAACAGCAGATTTTCGACTTCCTGGAGGAAGCGCTACCGCTGTCCAGACATTCACAGGCTCGCGATAGTCTGCCTTGACTTGAACAGCATATTTTTCATGTGAAGCTGTAGCAAGTGCTGCTAAAACAGTCAGCCCTGCCAAATCACGTGGGGTTTCTGTTGACCTAGATAATTCACCCACAAATTTTTCAATAGCATCAGGAAAGACCCCTTCAGGAAAAGGTGGTAAATCAATTACCCCCAAAGGAATGGGGGTTTGCCAATCATAAGAGGTTGTCATTTTCACCTCCTATGCTATCATTGGGTTTATCTGATGATTTAGGGTTCAGCAACTCGGAATTATCACTCGCTGACGGAGCGGTGCCAGCCGCTCTATCAGCCCCTTGCAGGAATTCTCGTACTTTAGCTTTTTCATCGGACTCTAACGAATAGAATCCGCGATGACAGACTTTTCCATCTCGGTCCTTTATAACGGTTCGTCCCGTATTAATTTTCCACCCTGCTCGTCGCAGCTCATGTGTATTCTGCGCAGGATTTAAAGCTCCTATTAAATTGCGGAGTTCACTTACAAAAACCCTATCTCGTTTACTTAGTACCTCTAAAAGACGCTTAT
Organism: Chlamydiota bacterium; assembly: GCA_021772245.1. Lineage (GTDB taxonomy): Bacteria > Chlamydiota > Chlamydiia > Chlamydiales > Simkaniaceae > JAJFMG01. The sequence goes on from JAJFMH010000082.1 coordinate 5,990, forward strand.
TTCTCGGATTCATCACTTCCCCCTTTCAGATTTTGCTGTTCATCCACCCATTGAAAAAAGCCTCTTCATCCAAGAGAAGTTCCCGCTTCCCAATACGACGTATGACTTTAGAAAATCCATTAATAGAAGCATCGAAAATTAGATGCCTTAAAGATGACTGGCTGAATGCTGGATGCTCCACAGCAAATTGAGATACCGTCAAAAGACGTGGTTTATTACTCCGTTGTGTTTCCACTGAAAACCTCCCTTATTGTTTGATTTCAATCGGAAACTTCAGATTCTTAGAAACCTGTATTTTTTAAAGCCCGAGGCAAAAAAAACTACCCCAAGGTGATTTATTGGGGAAATAAGAGGATTTATTTTGGAAAAACAGGGGCTTTTTGGGATTGCTTTTTTGAAGACATCAGCAAAATAAAAGATTTTTCGGGGAACTTTTTGCGAACACCATGATTTTTTAGGGAGAAAACTCAAGGAAGGAGGGAACTATTTTGAAGTTTTTTTCTTTTTATGACTCCGAGGTCCTAAATCTGAAAATTTTTCTGAAAATTTTTTAGGGTCTTTGACCTCCATATCGACATAGGTGATAGCACCTTGAAAAGTCTTATCCTCGGCTAATTTTACTGCCGACATGTTAGCACTAGCACCTTGTGCTGTTTTCCAAAAATAGGCGGCATAAGTACGTACAAAACGTTCTTTTAACTCAGGAAGTGTTAGTTGCATTTCATTACTAACAAGTTGATTTTCATCCTTATTTTGAACTAAAAGATGCTCAGGAATATCAAACCCCTTGCTCATTACCCACTGAATAAAATCAACGAGCTTAACACATTGACCTGATTCCATCATAAATTCTGAAGACATTAAAACATCATAAAGACCCAGATAATCAACAGATTTTATAATTTGCATATCTCGCACTTTAAGTTGCTCCATAGCAGGCTCTATTTGATAATACACCAAGACAGCCTCACATGGCTGCATAAAATCTTTCTTCACCCAATGAGACTTTAACGGTGATATTCCTCTTTCCTGCTCAAGGTGCAATTTCTTAAATTCAATGTCTTTCATAATAATTTATCCAAAAATATTTTCGTTCATCTTTGAAACAATATTTGCAGCATGCCCTTCTGTCATGTGGGCATATCGTTTCACCATTGCTAAAGTTTTATGCCCTAACACCTCAGATATTTCCGCAAGAGATGCCCCATTCATTAAAAGGTAAGAGGCGCAACAATGGCGTAAATCATGAAATCTAAAATTCCGAATTTGAGCTTTCTTCAAAGCTGCTTCCCAAGCTGTCCTAATATCGATAGGCTTTTGTGGCTTTTGTCCCTTTTGTCTTGGGAAGACAAAGAAGGAAGACTCTGAGTTTTGCTCCTTAATAGACAGAAGAATTGCTTTGGTATGACTTGAAAGCGGTACAACACGTTTATCACCATTTTTTGTTTCCAAAAGGATTATTTTATTACGCTCAAAATCTACATTCCCCCAAGTGAGATTCAAAATTTCTGCTCGTCTCATCCCGGTTCCTAAGGCAAGGGTGACAATGTGGTAAAGAAATGGATTGGCGCTCTCTCTACACACTTCCAATAGACGGATTCTCTCATCTGTATCGAGAAAACGAACCCTTCCTCCAGGTTCTTTTGGTTTGGTCACCTTTCTAAGGGGTGAGTCCTCAACCCATCCCCACTCTCTAACAGCCACCGTAAATGCATGAGAAAGAGCTGCTAAATAGCGCACGACAGTTGAATTAGACCTCTTCTTCCCTCTACAGGTAATTTCCTCTAATAACTTGTCTCGATGTTCAGCAATAAGAGCAGGGGTAATGTCAGCAAGTGCATATGGACCTAGCTGCTGCTTCCACCAGAGAAGCTGTGCCCTTTGCTTTTCTAAACTTTTAGGCTTATTTGGCAACACCTGCTTAATGTATCTATCAATTAATTCAGAAAGCGTTCGCTTTTTTGGTTCTGCAGTCTTAAAATGCCTTCCTTCCAAGATTGCAGTTTCCGTTTGCTGCACCCAGCGTCGAGCATCCGTTTTTCTTTTAAAACTTGCTGTTTGAGTGGGGTAGCCTTTAAGTCTCGCCCTTTCAACCTCGAAGTGCACAAAAAGATTAAAATAAAAAATGGTCAGAGATAGCTAAATCCTCTACGGTGATTTTTAAACGAAAAACACACCAAAAGGAGGAAATATGCCCAAAGGCTACCATCATCTGACCAAGT
>JAJFMH010000083.1 GCA_021772245.1 Chlamydiota bacterium
AGACATGAATTTACTCTCTTTAAATTCACCGATAAAATTTTACATGCTGAGAAAAAAATCGAGAAAAAATTGCACTCTAAGAGGATCTTCCTACCACCAGGGCTTACTCCTGAAGAGCTTGAAAAGCATATCAAGCGATCACTATCAAAAGAGTTTTCTATCTAAAAAATCGATCGAAGTCAAACAGGCCACTTTTTTGAACTACAATTAGTAGAATAAATGCCGGTACTACCCACCTCATAAAAAATAGCCAAGGCAAATAAAGCTTCTTTAGATGGGATCCAAGCTCTTCTTTCATGATTTTTCGATCGAGAATCCAACCTACATAAATCGATGTGCAGAGTCCACAAATCGGAACAATCCAAACAAAAACTAAATTCTCAACCGTATTTAAGAAGTTCATCCCATAGACCTCTTCCCAATGAGGGAAAATAAGCCCTGACATTGCAAAAGCTGAGGGAACCCCAAATACAAAGGTTGCACATGCAGTAAGAAGCACCGCTTTTTTTCTAGGCCATCCTTTGGTTTCCATTAAGTTTGTAGCTACCACTTCGATAAATGGAACTGCAGATGTAATCGCAGTAAATACAAACAATGTAAAAAACAAAGTAGACAATACTAAAGCGCCTGGTAATTGAGCAAATAAATAAGGCAATGTCTTAAAAACAAGTCCAGCACCTTCTCGAGGCGATAAATCAAAAGTAAAAATAATGGGGAAAATGGTTAGCGCTGCTAAAATAGAAACTACTATGACAGATGAGCTGACAATAAGAGCCATCTGAGGAATATTGTCCTCCTTTTTCATGTAACTTCCGTAACTAATCATTACACCTTGACCAAGACTTAACGTAAAGAATGCTAAGCCAAGCGCCTCTAGCGCACTTGAAAATTTAAATTGCGCAAAGTTTGGTTTAAAAATAAAGGATACTGCATCTGAAAAACCATCCAATGTCAAACTATATAAAAATAACCCCACAAGCAAAGCAAACAGAAGTCTTGTAATAATCTTTGACCAGAATTCAATCCCCTTTCTTACGCCACTAAGAACAATTCCCATAGTAAGAAGAGTAAATAAAAAATGCCAAAAGCAAGAAATGCCACCGGAATGAGAAAGCCTTTCAAAAACAGTCCCCACCTCATGACAAGATAAATTCTGATAAAACCCGTTAAGTGACATGACTACATAGCTCATACCCCATCCAGCAATCACGCTGTAAAATGACATGATTAAGAATGAAGAAATCATGGCTAGTACACCTGCGGCTTTCCAACCAGGCTTCTTTGGATTCAACTTTCCAAAGGTTTCTATAGATGCTCTCTGCGCTTTTCTACCAAGAGCAAGCTCGGCAATAAAGACAGGAATTCCAATTAAGATCAAACACACAAAATAAATAAAAAGAAATACACCGCCACCATTTTGTCCAACGGTGTATGGAAATTTCCATAGAACCCCAAGTCCAATAGCAGACCCAATAGCTGCTAAGATAAATCCAATTTTCGATCCCCAATGCTCTCTATGCTGTGTCATATGTCTCTTTATAAGTTAATCAGTCCACTTTTTTGAACAATCACAAGTAAAATGGTAATTGGTATAATCCACCGAATGAAAAAATGCCAGATCTTCCACAAAACTAGTCCTTTCCCATCTGTGCAAAACTCATCTGAGCTTCTTTTCTTATCAAATATCCATCCCATAAAAATAGAACCAAGTAAGGCTCCAACTGGGATTAACCACATGGTAACTAAGTAATCAATGGTCTCTAAAAAATTTTTACCATAGATAAATTCCCAATCAGGAAAAATGCCTCCACTTGCTGCGAATGCTGATGGTATTCCAAATACAAACGTTGCACACCCAACCATAAGTACTGCTTTTTTTCTCTTTATTGAAAAAAGCTCCATTAGATTTGTCGCAACTACTTCAATTAGCGGAATAGCAGATGTCAAAGCTGTAAATACAAACAAAATAAAGAACAATGTTGAAAGCACCATGCTTCCAGGAAGTTTGGCAAACAAGTAGGGAAGCGTCTGAAAGATTAGTCCAGTTCCTGCCTGCGGCGGCAAGTTAAACGTAAACACAACTGGAAAAATCGTAAGCGCTGCCAAAATGGCAACAATCACAACAGAGGATCCAACAATACCTGCCATTTTGGGAATATTTTCTTCTTTTTTCATGTAACTTCCATAGGAAATCATAATTCCCTGGCCCAAACTCAACGTGAAAAACGCTAAGCCAAGCGCTTCTAGAGCGCTTGAAAAAGAAAATTTAGATACACTTGGATAAAATACAAACCGAAAAGCCTCACCAAAACCATCCATTGTTAAACTATAGCAAAAAAGCAAAGTCAGCAAAATAAGTAGACTTCTTGTCATGATCTTTGACCAAAACTCAATACCTTTTCGCACACCAGAAAACACGATTCCCATAGTAATGGCCGTGAACACAAAGTGCCAAAACAGTGAAATTCCACCCGATTTTGAAAGTTCAGTAAAAACATTTGCAAACTGCTCTTTACTCAATCCCTGATAAAAACCACTCAGTGACATCACAATATAGCTAAGACCCCATCCTGCAATTACGCTATAAAAAGACATAATTAAAAATGATGACATCACTCCGAACACCCCAGCTATTTTCCAAAGGGGTTTCCCTCCAGAGCTTTCTGTGTAAGCAGAAATTGCAGCCTTCTGTGTAGCTCTTCCTAGAATCAATTCTCCAATAAAAAGAGGTATTCCAATAACAAGAACAAATAAAAAATAACAAAGGATAAAAAGGCCACCACCGTTTTGACCAACGGTATAGGGAAATTTCCAGAGAATTCCAAGGCCAATGGCTGAACCAATGGCCGCCATGATAAATCCAAACCTAGAGCTCCAATGCTCTCTTGTCTGTGTCATAGAATTATTCCAAGAAGAAAATTAGACATATTTAATATGCAAGATAGTTTTAAACCCTACTATTTTGCATAAGGCTTAGAATAAAAACAAGTTTTACTCCGCTTTAGGAGGCTTCCCCATTCCCAAATTTCTATGGTAAGCGCCTTTGACTTTTTTAGACTGCATATCTCTTGCCTTACGGATGATTGCAACGCCTTTTTCGATGTGATCTGCCATAAAGTTTTGATAGACCCACTCTGAACTTTGTTTAGTTTTTACCCCATTTCGATTAAGCGGTAGATCAGAAATCAACAGCAAGGCCCCTAAAGTAAATTTTCTTTTATATGAGGCCATAAATAATGTCGCACATTCAAGTTCTAAACCTTGAGCCTTGTTCGCTTTTAATCTTGAAATAAAATCTTCATTAAATTCCCAAAATCTCAAATTTGTAGTATGCGTAATTCCAATATGATAATTTGATTTTTCATCTTCAAGAACTTCAGTTACAGCCTTTTGCATTAAAAAGTTAGCCAAAGAGGGCACCTCTTTAGAAAAGTAAAAATTAGAGGTCCCTTCCCCTCGAATACTTGCAACAGGAACTAAGTACTCTCCAATCTTGTATCTTCTTCTTAATCCCGCGCACATTCCAAGAAGTACGCTTGCCTTAATTGGTAAAAATGAACACAAATCAACAACTAACGCAGCAGCTGTCGAACCTATTTTAAAATCTAGAATAGAGATATCTTCTTTTTCGCAATGAGCAACTTTGAACATCGAACCTTCTATCACTTCGATATTGCGAGTCTTCGCAAAATATTCCACATATCTTGGAAAGTTTGTCAGAAGTAAATTTGATCTAAAGTCTTCGACTTTTGAACCAGAGTATCTTTCTAAAGTTTCTCTTGCATATTGACTCTCGTCAATTTCTCCTTCTACAGGCTCATCTATTGGAAAGTCTGTCATATCCACCTCTTTACCAACTGATAACTGATCTGACAATTATTTTTTAGGATTTTTTTTCTTTACACTTTTTCGAAAAAAGATTATCAACTCCCTCAAAAAACAAAAGGAAAGTTAAAATGGCCTCCCCAATAGCTTCTGCAACACTTTTAGTACCACCAATTGCTGCAACAATTGTTACATCAATGTGTCTTGATCAATCAGATGAGTCCCTTTCAGAAAGAATAACCTCAGACAATTTTATCCTCTGGTCAGCCAGCACTATTACAATAGCTGCTGTTGCCATTGCATACTTTTCTAATCTACCTACAATAGCTCTTGGATTCGCATTTTTAGGCCTACTAACTATTTATTCTCTTAGTGGAAAATCGAACAATTCAGAATTAATAGAAGAAATCAACCAGCTTCGATTAGATGCAGCCACACTTAGAAATCAAGCAGAATCGATAGGAAGAACAAACGACACCTTTAAATCTGCAATAAATGAACTAGGGACTGAACAAGTACATTTTGCAGAAAATATCGGAACGCTCAGTGCATATTTAACTGACTTATTAAGACAAGTAGAAACCATGAGTGAAATGGGCACAGAGCTGGAATCAGTAAGAAATGAACTTAGAACTTCTATAGATTCTCTAATTTCTCAAGTTGAAAGACTTGAAACTACACACCAAAATACATCTTCCTCGCTAAGAAATGTTGTTTTAAACCAAGAAGCATCGATAGTTCAAAATCGCCGAACACAGGAAATGCTTCAACTTCTGCTTCAACATTTGCTGCCAGCAGATGATTTTCCAGAACCAGGACGCTTAGCTCAAGTACCCGTACGAATAGGCATTCGTGACGGCGTACAAGTAATTTATCCCCTGGCAAATCCACAACCTCTGCATTCTGGAAGTTCTTCGCCTGTTTCTTTACACTCAGGAGAAACAATCTTTGGGGATGATGGAAGTGTAGTCTCATCAACAGCCGCCTCAGCAGAAGCTCTTTCGTTAACGGGGAGCAATTCTGCTGAACAATATATCGTTATACAAGGTTTGCCGCCTGCGTATCAAGACGTCGCAGAATTAGGAACTGGCAGAGTTCCCAGTCAAGAATAAATTTAAACCGGAGTAATTATGTCCAGTCCAATACCTACAGAAGCACCAGAAGAAATATCTTTTTTGGATCAAGCCGAAGAAGTTTTTAGAAATGGTTGTCAGTATTTAACTGATTTTGTAAATGAAAGGCCCCTTTGCGCAAGCGTAACAGCTCTTGCTATTTCCGTTCTTGGAATTGCAAGTGCTGCTTACATGGTAACATTTTTTCCAAGTTCAATTGTAGCAAGTAGCATTTATTTTAGTTCACTTGTCTTAAATACAGTTATTCTTTCTGCAACAATTAGTTTTGCAATCAATAGTGCAAGACAAATACCTGAAAGTAGTGATTGAATTTTATTCATTTGTTTTGCAAACTTCCGATCCAATAATTTGGAGAGTTAGTTATGGCGCAAGTAAGCACAAATGAATTTAAAGGTGGCATGAAAGTTGAGCTTGAAAAGGAGCCCTACACCATCATTGCTGTTGAATTTGTAAAGCCTGGTAAAGGCCAAGCGTTTACTCGCACAAAGCTCAAACATCTGATATCTGGACGAGTTGTTGAAAAGACTTTTAAGTCTGGAGAAAAATTCGACATTGCAGATGTAGAAGAATCTAAAATGCGCCTTCTTTATGAAGATCAAGATGGCGCAGTTTTCATGAATGATACTACTTTTGATCAAGTCACAGTACCCTTTGATATAATTGGTGATAATCGAGTGTGGATGATGGAAGAAATTGTCTATGACTTGGTGTTTTATAAAGGCTCTGTTGTAGATGTATCATGTCCTAATTTCTTAAATATGAAAATTACAGAAACAGCACCTGGTGTTAAGGGCGATACTGCATCTGGAAGGGTCCTAAAACCAGCTGTAACTGAAACTGGAGCGAAAATTCAAGTGCCTATCTTTATTGAAGAGGGTGAACTGATAAAAGTTGATACACGTACGGGAGAATATGTTTCTAGAGTCTAATAATAAAACTGATAATAAAATACATACATTGCAAGAGCGAGCAAGAATGCTCCACTTAGTAAGAGACTTTTTCTACCAAAGAAAGATATTAGAAGTAGATTGCCCAGCGCTTTCCTCATATGCATCTATCGATGCGCATATAGATCTTATACAGACTCAAACATCTAGTACTGAATCTGGATTCTTACACTCCTCTCCTGAATATGGAATGAAAAAACTACTATCGATGGGTCTTGGAGATATTTATCAGTTGTCACATGTCTTCCGCAAAGAAGAAAAGGGACGTCTTCACAATACAGAGTTTACCATGATAGAGTGGTACAGAGCAGACCTTACTTATTTTGAATTTATGCAAGAGACATTAGAGCTAATTTCTCTTTTCTTAGAGAAAAGAGAAAGTGAAATGATCTCTTACAAAGACGCTTTTATTACTTATTTAGATATTGATCCATCGCATGCAAGCCTTCAAGACCTTATAAAAATTGTTGAGAAAAAAAGCGCAATTGGATCCATCCCTGATCTTTGCATGGATAGTATTTTAGATTACCTTTGGTCTTACTTTATTGAACCCAATTTAGGAATTGAAAAATACACAATTGTAATCGATTTTCCATCTACTATGGCAGCTCTCGCCAAAACATACTGGAATCGAGATGAGAAAGTCGCTAAGCGATTCGAAGTCTATTACTCAGGTATTGAACTTGCAAATGGGTATGATGAACTTACAGATCCTGAAGAACTAAAAAGTCGCCTTCAGCAAGAAAACTTCAGAAGAGAAGTCCTTGGTAAAGCTAAGCTGCCTTTGGACCCTACCTTTTTAGAAGCAATGGAAAAAGGAATTCCAAGTTGTTATGGAGTCGCAGTTGGATTTGATAGATTGCTTCAACTTATGCTCGAAAAAGAAACCATACAGGAAATTTTATCACTCCCAAATTTTTAAAATAACGGTTAGATCAATGACTATAGCTACAAATCTTCTAGACGACTATCAAAAACTATATCTAGCTTCCTCTAGATTCGCATCACTAAAGCCTTGGGAATTTGTAAATGAAGAAGATATTTTTGGTATCCAGGACCCCAAAACAGGCACAATTGCATATTGTAGTATCATGGGTCATTTGGGAGAATTTTATTCTTTAGCTGCCTACTTAGGTGTCGAAGGCCTCTGGGGATTCATCCAGGTCCAAAAACTTTCTGAATCAGAGAATTTTGAAGAGCAGATGCTATTATCACATCCATTTGAATTTCAAAACTCACTCATAGTCTCTTTTGAAGATAGGGAATCACAAAGTAAAAAGAGCCTCAAAATTATTAAAGAGCTTGGATTAAAATTTCGTGGAAAAGCTGCTTGGCCATTATTTCGTAGATACCTCCCTTTCCATTTTCCAAAGGAACCTAATATAGATCAAATACGATTTTTAGCAATCATATTGGAACAAGCGTGTCAAGTATTAGAAAAAATTAAACAAGACCCAAGTATTCTAACCCATCCTTCAAATGATGAGAATCTCCTATTAAGAGTCTGTAATGACGGAGTCTGGGAAAACGTATGGCACATTCCAGAAATTCATGAAATGCAAATTAAACCAAAATTAGACTTAGAACTTCTTAGTAAAGTGCAGTGGCAAAACCTCCCGCATCAAGGAACATGGATAACAGATTGCTCTTTTACACATTTGCCATTATCTGATAATCAAGAAACTTGTCCGTTTTTAGCACCAATCCTATCATCCGATGGATCGTTACTAAACCTCGAATTTATTTCAGGAGATATTTCTGCAGAATTTCCTAAATTGTTTTTACAATTCTGTATAAAATCTGCATCATTACCTGAAAGAGTTATTGTATCCACTAAGAAGTCATTTTTCCTGTTGCAACCCTTATCGAATGCTCTATCTTTCTCACTTGAACTGCAAGAAGAGAATGCACCCATACTACCTTTTCTAACATTTTTTGAAGAAAAAATGTTAAATGGGCTAGATGACTTTCTCCAAAGTCCTTAAATATTAATAACAATATGATATGATGGCTAATTAAATCTCTATGTCAAATGTAACAGGCCCATCAACAACTTGCATGACTTGCATGTTAGCTCCAAACTGCCCGGCTTGCACTTTTTCTAAACCAATTTTAATCGCAAGTTTTGTTAAAAAACTGTCGTAGAGTTTTTTTGCTAAATCTGGTTTTGCTGCATTAATAAATGATGGTCTGTTTCCTTTTTGTAGATTGCCGTAGAGTGTAAACTGGGACACAACAAGTACTTGACCTTTTGTTTCTAAAATAGAAAGGTTCATCTTGTCATTTGTATCTGAAAAGATACGAAGAGAGGTTATTTTTTGAATCAAAAAATCAACCTCTTTTTCAGAGTCAGTGTGAGTAACACCAAGGTAGATCACAAGACCTTGTTGAATGGAGCTAATCTTTTTTGAAGCAACACTTACAGATGCTTTTTGAACTCTTTGAATAACAACTTTCATAACTACTTCAATCTCTATTTACTTGGTAAAGGCAAAATCACTCTTCAATTATAGTTACATCATAAATCAAAAGTTGGTTTGGTTTTACCTAGTTTTTTATAAGCAAGGTCTGGATGGATAAATATTTCTCGACGCTCACCAACCTTCATGCAAGACACTCCTAGTTTGAAGCCTCTAATTGTCTCACCTAGTTTTAACTTGATAGGTATATTGCTCTTATATCCATCAAACAAAATCTCTCTCTAAATCTCTTTCAGAAAAAAGTATTCGCGGTGATGGTGAGTCTTTTGTAGATGAGCCATTGCCTGGATTTATAACTCGATATATCACCTTTACCAAGAAATTAAATCAGAAGCGTAGTAGCTTCTGAGCACTAGTTAATCGTATTTTGTATAAGTTTGATTAACTTTTGTTGAGCGGTTCATTCTAAATGCCAAGAGGCAATATGAAAAACATCCCAAAAAAACATTTAGTCTGCTTATTTAGTATGTTTCTCAATCGAAAGACTACCAACAATTACTACATATCATCCTACTCCCATGATTTTCATAGTCACAATTTGGGCATATCCAGGGTTCTGCATTTTGACTTGATGTGCTACACATTTCTATTTCAAAAGACTCTTCTGAATTACTTAAAAGATAGTAACCATAAGAATCATGGTGAATTCCACTAATTTCTTTCCACTCGTTTTCTAACGTGTTTAAAAAAATACCATCTTCTGAAAAAACAAGTCTTTCAGAATCAATGTAGGTTTTCTTTGCTATATTATATGAAGATTCATGACTGACCTGTCTAACCTCTGTAGAGACAGAAAAACGACCGTGACAATATGCTTTTGTAAACATTAAAACTAACAAACAAACCATTAATATTAATTTAGAGATTTTCATAATTACCTAGGAGTAAATTTTTTTTGAGAAAATAGGCATATTTTTAATTTCTGTCTACGCATTTCTTTGCAAGCCACTCTGGTTGCAGCTCATTATTGTATCTGGCTCAGACAACATTTTTGGATTTTGCCCTTTAATTCAAAGTAACAACGTTTTTGTTTCCTTAAGAGTGTTCAGGAAATAACAATCAATGATTCATTTCTTCTTAGAATTATTTTTGTTCTGAGAGTTTAGACTCCATCTCATCTAGAACTTGAGTAATCTCTAGTGGAAGATGTGATCCAAAAAGCTTAAAATACTCTTTGAGTTCTTGCACTTCTTTTTTGTATGCTGATCTGTTAAATGAGAGCAGCTCTTCCAACTGCTTATCAGTGAGTTTCAAGTTGGATGTATCAAGGGATTCTTTTTTAGGAAGAAGACCGATAGGCGTATCGTGGTAATTTTTTGCATCACTTGTTCGCTCAAAGATCCATTCTAAAACTCTGATATTGTCACCAAATCCTGGCCAAATAAATTTTCCATCAGAATCTTTTCTAAACCAATTCACATAAAAAATATGAGGCAACTTTTTTTCATCATGTTTTTTTCCAATACTAAACCAATGTGCAAAGTAATCACCCATATTATAACCACAAAAAGGAAGCATTGCAAAAGGGTCATGGCGAAGTTTACCTACTGTTCCCGCAGCCGCTGCTGTCATCTCAGAGGATAGTGACGCCCCTAAAAACACCCCATGATTCCAGTTAAGCGATGAAATAGCAAGTGGGATAGTAGATTCTCTTCTACCTCCAAAAATAATTGCTGATATGGGCACACCATCTAACTTCTCAAATCCTTCATCAAGCACGGGACATTGAATAGCTGGAGCTGTAAAACGGGAATTAGGGTGAGCTGCTTTTTCTGAAGATCCCTTGTGCCAATCATTACCCTTCCAATCAATCAGATGCTCTGGTGTGTCTTTGGTCATTCCTTCCCACCACACATCGTTGTCGTCTGTCAGTGCAACATTTGTAAAAATACAATTTTTAGTAAGAGAATCCATGGCGTTTGGATTTGAATCATAGGAGGTACCAGGAGCGACTCCAAAAAAGCCCGCTTCTGGATTAATTGCATAAAGTCTGCCATCGGGGCCAATTCGCATCCATGCAATGTCATCACCGACACATTCAATTTTCCATCCAGGAACTGTTGGTTTGAGCATAGCAAGATTGGTTTTTCCACAAGCGCTTGGAAAAGCTGCTGCGATGTATTTTTTTTCACCTTTTGGGTTAGTAATTCCAAGAATAAGCATATGCTCAGCAAGAGATCCTTCTTCTTTAGCTTTTACTGATGCAATTCGAAGTGCTAAGCATTTTTTTCCAAGAAGAGCATTACCACCATAACCGCTACCAAATGAGTAAATAGATTTCTCTTCAGGAAAGTGAACGATGTATTTTTTGTCCTTTTGACATGGCCAAATAGGACCTTTTTCTCCTTGTGTTAGAGGTACTCCGACAGAGTGCATACATGGCACAAATTCACCATTTGTGGATAATACATCTAAAGCCTTAAGACCAATCCTTGCCATAATTCTCATATTACAAACTACATAAGGCGAATCAGTGACTTGAACTGCAATCGTGGAGAGTTTTGAACCAAAGGGTCCCATACTAAAGGGAATTATATACATCACTCTTCCTTCCATACAACCATCGAACAGAGAATGAAGAGTTTGTTTCATTTTTTTGGGATCTTCCCAATTATTAGTAGGGCCGGCATCTTCTTTGTTTTTTGAACAAATGAAGGTACGATCCTCAACTCTTGCAACATCTTCTGGATCAGATCGACATAGAAAAGAATTTTCTCGTTTAAGCCTATGAAATACGCCTTGTTCTACAAGAAGATTTGTAAGAGAATCCCACTCTTCTTGCGAGCCTGTACATAAATGAACTGAAGAAGGTTTACAAAGTGCAACTTGCTCTTGAATCCACTCAATTAATTTGGGATGCTTAGTCCAATTTGAAAAATTGATACTTTGTGGATCCATGTAAACCTCTATACTAGCGATTTAGTCTTTTTGAATTTCTCTAAGAACTCAAGCGCTTTTCCTGTACCAAGACACACTGCTAAAAGAGGATTCGAGGCAATAATTACAGGTAGCCCCGTTTCTTTAATAAGAGCTTTATCTATGCCCTTGATTAACGCGCCACCACCAGCTATTACCATACCTCTATCCACAAGGTCTGCGGCAAGTTCTGGTGGACACTTTTCTAAGGTAAGTTTTACGTTTTCAATAATTTGTTGAATTGGCTCTGCTAAACATTCTCTGATTTCAACAGAATTAATCCTTTTCGTTACAGGAAGTCCTGCAACTTGGTCTCTACCCCTAACTTCCATTTCAAGTTCATGGTCCCCGAGCGGATACGCGGAACCAATTGTCATTTTGATTTCTTCTGCAGTCCGAGGCCCAATCATCAAATTGTACGTGCGACGCATGTAATTCAGAATACATTCATCAAACTCATCCCCTGCTACTCGAAGAGATCTAGACTCAACAATACCGCCAAGTGAGATGATTGCAATTTCAGTTGTACCACCACCGATATCTACAATCATACTTGCGCAGGGTTCATGTACTGGGAGATCAACACCAATGGCCGCTGCCATTGGTTCTTCTACAAGAATCACCTCTTGCGCGCCAGCTCTGAGAGCTGAATCTTCTACCGCTCTTTTTTCAACACCTGTAATTCCAGATGGAACAGCAATAAGTATTTTTGGACGAAAAAGAGATCTAGAAGGAGTGACTCTTGCAATTAATGCTTTTAAAAGACCTTCTGCAATCTCAAAATCTGCAATCACACC
>JAJFMH010000084.1 GCA_021772245.1 Chlamydiota bacterium
AGCCTACAGACAAACCTCTAGGTAGGTTCCCAAAGCATTTGCATCGAACAATGCCAAAAGGAGGAACGCTACCCAAAACCTCTCAGATTTTACAAAAATGGGGAATGAATACCGTTTGTGAAGAAGCAAAGTGTCCGAACCGCTTTGAATGCTACTCTAAAAACACGGCTACTTTTTTAGCTCTTGGAAAAGATTGTACACGAGCTTGCAGCTTTTGCGATATTGACTTCGCTAAAGCGCCCAAACCTTTGGATCCAAATGAACCTTCCAATATTGCAAATGCAGCCAAAGAACTCGGCTTAAAGCACGTTGTAATTACAATGGTTGCAAGAGACGATTTAGAAGATCAAGGATCTTCACAAATAGCATCCATTATTCGTGAGATCAGAAAAGAAATTACGGGATCTACGACAGAAGTACTTACCTCAGATTTCAACGGGAACTTTTCTTTTGCGGATCACATTTTAGATGAAAAACCCGAAGTATTTAATCATAATCTAGAGACTGTTCGAAGACTCACACCTCGCATTCGTCATAAAGCAACATATGAACGAACTCTTCAATTACTCTCTTATGTCAAAGAGAAAAAGTGCTCTCGCTTTATCAAATCAGGAATTATGGTAGGTCTTGGTGAAAGCAAAGAAGAGGTTTTTGAAACTCTTCATGATCTCAAAAACATTGGTTGCGATATTGTAACTATTGGTCATTACCTTCAACCTAATCGTCACAAGGTAACTGTTAAAGAATTCATATCGGAAGAGACTTTTAAAGAATATGAAGAATATGGAACAAAAATTGGGATCAAGCATATGTATTCTGGACCCTTTGTCCGCTCTAGTTATAATGCAGATCTTTTTTTACAGTAGGTAGTAAATGACAGACTATGAATCCTTTCCACTTTTAGATGCTCTTGAACTTGAAATCCTCATGCATAAAGAGGTTCACTTTAGCTCCAGTTTTGATGAAATGCTTGCCTATTACAAAAAAGATAGCATTGGATGCATGCCTGACTTTTCCATTACAACAATTGAAAAATTAAAAGCTTTGGAAGAATCTTCCAAAAAAAATTTAGCTGAAATGCTTCTTCCAGATAGTGCAAAAGAAGAAGTTGTAAAAGCAAAAAAAATGTATATTTCTTTAAGAGAGGCCTATGACAAAAACCAGGCGCTACCCAAACTTGTCTCTGATCTGATTCTAACAGAAGAAAATTTCCCTGAAAAAGAAATAGACGCTCTTATCAAAGAAAAAAACGCCTTTGATTCTCTTATCAAAATAATTTCATCTGAAACGTTTTATGATCCAATGTATCCAGGATATGGGAGAACTCCCATTTTCGCAGCAAAATGTTTGCAGCAAATGGGTAATCCAGATGCGATTATCCCTTTATTTGAAGCTCTCTCTGAAGATAACTTCTTTACAGATGAAGCTATCATAGATGCCATATGTTCCTTCAAAGAAAAGGCCGAAGAGTTTCTTCTTAAACAATTACAATCTATGCCTCTTTCTAAAGAAAATGAACAAGCAGCGATTTGCTTAACGCATTTTGCTCCTTCAGAAAAAATTGGAAATGCCTGCATAAAACTTCTAGAAGATAAAAACATCCTACTAAAAAAACCAACTCTTTCCGTATATCTAATTCTTTCTTGCACAAAACTTTCAAAAGAAGATCAAGAAAAATTCAAAAAGTTAACGCAAGATAAATCCTTTCCAAGTCACTTGGAAATGGATGCTAAACTAATCATGAGAGCATGGCAATAAGAGTATTAGATTAAGAGATCTTTTGAAAATTTATAATCAATAAAAGAACATTCTTCTGTTTTTTTGAATCCTTTTTCACTATGAGACAATTGATAAATTTCCTGAATTCCCATTTTTTCGTAAATACGCAAAATTTGAGCTAGAGTTTTCATTTCATTATCATCGAATAACGATAAATCCGGCTCGCAAAGTAGCTCGAATCCATGCCCACTTTTTTCCTTGATATATCCATTACTAATCAAAGCTTGATATATCGATCTATATTGATCAGGACATGGGCCATATTTGAGAGTTGAGTATCTTGCACCTGACAAACTTGTTTGAAAATTTTTGTAATGTAAAAAATCCACATAAAAATGCAACTTATTCAAATAAATTATCGAAGCATTTGTGTGTTTAATAAGATACAATGCAATGTTTTTGAAAATCTCAAAACTGAAATTTCGATTGCCATTAAGAGCCCCTGGAGAAGTTCTCTTCCAATAAATACTTAAAAAATTCATCTCAGCAATTGCAGCGTCGCACTTAAGCCGGATTAACTCATCCTGGCTTTGGTCCTGAATGAAATAAGTCTCCCACCTCTTTACACTTGCTTGTCCAACATTAAGATACCTAGCAAAAGAGAACTGTGACATTCCCAGCTCTTTTCGATATTTCAGTATTTGCAAAGATGTAAGTAAACCGTGTTTTTCCCTATACTTATCAATAGAGTACTTTCTTAGCTTACACATTTGATCGTCATTCATAAATTCAAAGCCACAATTTTCACAAACCATGCTTTCTGTAATCACATCAAATTTTTCCCCTTTGACAAGAGGGCTGCATCTAATTTTCTTTTCAGAAAAATTTATTCCATCGCAGTTTAAACAGTTCATTTTTTCCTCTCCTTATTTTGAGGAAACTTACTCTTATGGAGTGAAACATAGTAAAATGTCCCATTCTTAATGGCAAATTTTACATACATTTCTTTCCTTAATAAAACGCTGCTCCAAGCAAAAGCCCATAACTCTAAATTTTTTATCTTAGTCTCATAACTTTGCTCTGGTGGATTTCCACCCACATAGTCGTCTACTACAATTTCATCAAATAACTGAAGTAGAAGAGTCCAGATTTCACTTGTTTCTTGTATATTCAACCTCAGAAGTTCATCTGTCACTTTATCAGAACTTGCAAAAAAAACTTTTCGATTTTGCAACGCAACCTTTGCTTCTAATAATCGGTTGTTAATTTCTCGGTAGCTTGGGCGATTCAATGACTCCCTCTCTAGATCATATTTTAGCATCATATGATACCTTATTTCAATCAACATTTTCAAGCCTATTATCAATTTTCACAACCAATTAATAATTAGATTGATAAGGAAGTTGATTTGTGATGAATATTAAAATTTGAATATTCTTTGTAAGGAAATATTTTTATTAAACTATGTTTACCCACTTCGACTTCAAAGCACAAAGAGATAAGAGTATTGTCATCTGTTGTGATGTATGTACCAGTAACTGCTGAAGAGAGCAGAGATTGATCGGGATGCAATCCCTTAACTTTAAATGTGCAATCTGTGTCTTTAAAATTAGCTTCGTAGTTTGCACCAAAAAATCTTTCTTCTCGAAGCCATACAAGTTTGCCATCGATCAGAAATTTTGATTGTAATTTACGGATGCATTTTGAAACTTCAATGCCAATCTCAGATCGAAACATCTCATATTCTGATTCATCAACATCTAAGTTAAGACCAGCAGCTCCTGACTTTGAAAAGTCATCTTGATATAGACCCACATAAG
This sequence comes from Chlamydiota bacterium, assembly GCA_021772245.1. GTDB lineage: Bacteria > Chlamydiota > Chlamydiia > Chlamydiales > Simkaniaceae > JAJFMG01. The sequence continues at coordinate 3,540 of JAJFMH010000084.1, forward strand.
CTAAAGATACAAATGGTTTGAACTCACTATCCCTTTTGTCCAGGCATAGGCCCCAGCGGTATGAAATAGCACCTCTGCTGCATTAAAAAAAAAATCAATATTAATTCTGAATAATTACATAATTTTTTTTAATAATGGTTTTTTAAGACAGAAAATCGATACCGACTTGCAAAAAATACGAACTCTTTATATTGAGATAAGTATAAACACAAAAGAATTAGAGTTGGTATGAAGCATACAGTTGCGCTTTTTGGTGAAGCGGAAAAGGGAGAGTTTTCGTCTTTGATGTTTTTTCAAGACATTGCAGATCTAAGTGACACCCTTGGTAATCCGCCTGAAGAAAGCATTGGGATTTCCTTAGCGATTCAGACTCTTCTGTATGATAGGAATCTCATCTATATCCGCGTTAAAGAAGAGGGTTTTAGCACAAGAGACTACCTACGAGGGCTTCGCCAACTCCAGAATTTTTCAAAAGTCAAGAGCTTAAGCGCAATTTGTTTACCTGGCGTTGGAGATACGCAAATCATTAACGCAAGCGCTAATGTTTGCGCACTTCACAGTAGTATTCTTGTAATGAAAGAACGAGATCTTTACGACTATCTTACCAATATCCATCAGCCTCAAAGATCTTAAGATACTGGCTCTTTGAAAAATTCTTTAAGTCCGCTCGCATCAGCTTTCATAGTAGGTTTACCTTCTTGCCAATTTGCCGGGCAAACCTCTCCATGTGTCTCATGGAAAATCAAAGCATCTAAGAGTCTTAATGCTTCATCAACAGATCTTCCAAGGGGCAGATCATTTACGAGCTGATGACGAACGACACCTTCTTTATCCATTAAGAAAAGACCTCGAAAAGCTACGCCAGCCTCTTCATTTAATACGTGATAATCTCTGGCAATAGACTTTGTCAAATCAGCTACTATTGGATACTCTACTCCATTAATGCCACCCTGATTTTTGGGCATCTGAAGCCATGAGTAATGAGAAAACTCGCTATCGATCGAGCAACCAACAAGAGCGCAGTTTCTTTCTTCAAATTCTTTTCTTTTCTCTTCAAATGCATGTAATTCTGTTGGACATACAAATGTAAAATCTAAAGGGTAAAAGAAAAATACGACGTATTTCCCTTCATATTGATCTAAAGAAAAAGACTCGAGAATTTGATCTTTTTGAACTGCTTTTGCTGTAAATCTTGGCGCTTTTTTTCCAATTAATAGACTATTCATATGATATCCTTTTGTTATCCAAATATTTCTTTTGCTTTTGTCATCCAAGCTTCATGTCCAATCGTTGTACTCGGACCATGGCCTGGATACACCTCAGTCTCACTTGGCAAATGACTTAACCTTTCTAAACTTATCCACATATCTGCGGCTTTTGCAGTTGGTAAAGACAAATTACCCATCGCCCCTTGAAACAAAGTATCACCTGAGAAAAGTACATTTTGCTCTGGAATATGAAAACACACTCCACCAGGGCTATGGCCCGGCGTTTCAATTACTTGCATTTTGAGGTGGCCAATCTCTACTTCTTGCTTGTCTTCTAAATACCCATTAACTAAAGCAGATACAACTTCCACCAAAAGAGGCAAGCCATCAGAACCTGGATTTAATACATTACCAGCGTCTTTTTCATGCACAAAAACAGGAACTTCATATTCTTTTTGCAGCCTTGCCAAATCCCCTATATGATCAAAATGAGAGTGGGTCAGATAAATCTGAATTAAAGTAAGCTGACTTTTTTTTAAAAAAGATTGTATCGCATCAAATGAGCCTGGCGCTGGGTCAATTACAATTGCTTTTTTAGTTTTATCGCAGCCTACAACATATGCATTTGTCTCAAGAGGACCTGATGTAAATTTCTGCACTATCATGAACGAACCTTTAGAAAGTTGCACCGGAGAGGACTCGAACCTCTAACCGCCCGGTTCGTAGCCGGGTACTCTATCCAATTGAGCTACCGGTGCAAAATTAGAAACACTAGCATGGAAAAGAATTGGTTTTAGAGCAAGAACAATTTTATAAGGACAAAATACTTATAAAATTATATTTATAATTATAAAAAGGGATTTATAATGAGCATAGTTATTTTAGGAGCGGGTGAATTAGGAAGCTATAT
>JAJFMH010000085.1 GCA_021772245.1 Chlamydiota bacterium
TGTAAGAGCAATTATTCCAATCGCAATATTGAGAACTTTTATTGCGTTCATATATATTTCACTTGCGTTCTCGATTTTTTCTGCAAGAGCCTCATTTTCAGCATAATTTGCGCAGCCTTTTGCTAAAGCAAGCATTCCCGGTGTAACTAGAAGTGTAAATGAAGGGATACTACATTTGAGCATAGATTCAAAGGAGGAAGCGTTGGTGGCAAATATTGTAGCGAAAGTGCAGATTGCCTTAGCAGGAAGTGTTTGGATAGTTTTAGCTGCAAGTTTTAGAGATTCAGACTCAGTATTTTTTTCTACATACTGAGCAAATGCTAAAATTGGCATTTCTGCTGCGTACATTAATGGAAGTACAGTCAGATTACGTAGTTGCTCGCAATCAGCAACGTCTTCTGCATAAAGACCGTATCTCAAATCAAGAGCAAAATTTAAAGTATTTAAATTTTCCATCAGTGTACGTGAGGAAAATGCTTGGGGGGAAAATGGATTCATCTTTTTTTCTCGGTTGTTAGAACTTACGAGTAATAGTATATGAATTTATGTTTTTACTAATAGTATTTATTTAGACACCAATTCTCGCTGAATCAGCGTTAGATAAAAATTCTTTTTTCGCAGACCTACCAGTATGTTTTTTAGTTTCAAAAATAATTATAGTATTGAATTAAAAAGTTTCACCTTTTTCAAGGTAGCGCCAAGTGCCTTCTTTGAGATTTCCTAAATGAATACGACCGATTCGGATTCTTTTTAAAGCCACCGCTTTTAAATTCACAAGTTCCAGCATTCTTCTAATCTGTCTCTTTTTACCTTCTTTTAAGGTGATCTGTATAAGATTTTCTTTCACAAGCTTTACTTTTGCTTTTTTAAGGGGCTTACCATCTAAAAATAGACCCTCTTGAAGAAGTTCTATTGCATTTTGGTTTAGATCTCCTGTGAAACGAACCAGATACTCTTTTTCAATATTGGTATTAGGAGCTATGAGTGTTTTTGCAACTGTTCCATTTTGGGTAAAAACTAGAAGCCCCTTAGAGTCGATATCGAGTCTTCCTGCAACGGAGAGATTATGAACATGATCTGGGAAGAACTTGGGTTGTTTCCTATCTCTATGTTGGTTTTCTCGAGTGATAAGTGTAATGGCATCTTCATAGCCATCTTCAGGTAAGTTGGATACAAAGCCGACTGGCTTATGAAGTAAAATAGTAACTTTACGGTCTTGCTTTTGCTGGGCAGAATCTTGTAGCGATATTTTAACATCAGGGGATACCTTTGTTCCCAAAACAGTAATTGGCTCACCATCTACCAGAACTTGGCCCTGCTTGATAAAAACATCTGCTTCCCTTCTGGAGCAGATGCCCCTTAAAGTCATTAACTTCGATAAACGGATGTTTTCAGGCATTTTCTTCTCATTTTTATATTTTTCGATTATCTTATTTTAGATATTAAAAAATATCAAGTTTGAATTTTTTAATTGTTAAGTAATGCTATTTTGTTTAAAATTAATTCAAATAAATAATTAATCAGAGGTGTTTTTTTGGCGGTAGTAAACAAATTTCCAGGTAGTTACATTCAAGGCTCCAAAGAAAATGGACCCTATGTTCATCACCAAGATTATTGTGAAAGATCTGATATAATAGTTGAAGGCCTTTCGACTGAGATTTCTGATGTTGTAGACAACAGAGGTGATCTTCAAGCATTTTTTTTAGATCATTTGCCAAAGCTTGGACAGTTTCGTAGAGAAATTGCGATCGATCATAAGGTGGATAATGCCTATGCATTTGGATTGCTTAGGTGGGATGATGCCCAAGAAAAATACATAAGACCTATTACGGTTTTGAGTGATCAGTACTCAGCATATAGTGAAAAAATGAAAGAGTCACTTAGCAAGTATATGGAAGGGATGTTCTCAATTACAAAAGTTGAAGAAGCTTTTCGTCAACAAGATTTTGATTCTAAACTAGGTTTTCATTCTAGATTTAAAGTTAATATTTATGATGCAGAAGGATGTAATGGAATCATTTCAGAATTACGTACTGCAGACGAAATATTTGCAAAAATAGAGAATTCTAATGAAACAGATGCAGAGATGCTTCAGGAAATTGATGAAATCAGACAGAACTCAGATTCTGATGGAAATTCAAAAAATAAAAAAGAAGCTTTATTAGCTAGTAGGAATCTTTCAAGGGCTTATAAAAAGGAATTTCCAAAAGCCTTCCAAGCTGAATCGCAGGCTGCTGCAATGTTGCATGTTCATAATAAGTATCCAAGACCAATTATCAAAAATATTGTTCCAGGGCTAGATGTCGAACACTATTTGAAATCAGGTTATAATTACATTCCAATGAAAAACTCTAATTTACTTGTAAAAGGAGAGCTTGGGAATTTAAAATCTAGCGTATGTCTTGCAACGAGTAGATTATCATTAGGTGGTAAATTATATGGTCTATCAGAGTACTTTTTTTGGACTCATATTACATATGAAGACAATCCTTTAGATTGGATGGTAGAGCAAAAAAGACCTATTACAGTTATTCACCATGACTCTTTTTTGCTAGAAAAAACCATTCATTTCGTAGCTGAATTTTTTGAAAAAGCGGTTCTAATCACAGATGAAGAAGAGACTAAAGAGTCATGTGCTCTTTTTAGATACACTTTTGCGCACCTAATGCCCTATTCACGAGGCTCTGCAGCCATCGCTGAATGGTTTGAAAGAGCTATCTATTTATCTAAGGGATTTAATTTATCATACAACATACATAAACAAGTAGACTTAGAAGCACTTACGGCGTTGACTCTTGACGAATTTATGGATAGATATGATGAAATGATCATTCTCAAAAAACCTGAAGATAGTTAGAATACGTTCTCTTTTAGGGAGAAGTATATGGGAAATGTTTGGGACGCAGAGATTGATATATCTCTTGAGTCAGCTCTTCAATTAATCCAAAAGACTTTTCCTGATATTAAGGCTAAATCTATTGAAGAGTTTGGTGTTGGTTGGGATAACGTAGCTTTTTTAGTTGATGATACTTTCGTATTTCGATTTCCAAGAAGAAAATGCGCAATCCCACTTTTACAAAGAGAGCATCTAGCGCTTCCTATTTTAAAAGAGCATTTGAGCGCCTCCATTCCAAATCCGAGCTATTTTTCTACTGGCTGTGAAGAATTTCCTTACCCATTTGTGGGCTATCAAATTATAAAAGGAAAAACGGCATGCAGCTGTAATTTATCAAGCAGCAGTCGAGTAAAGCTTGCTAAAGATATAGCCCTCTTTTTAAAACAACTACACTCCATACCAATAGAACATGTATCCGCGTGCAACCTACCGTTTGATGAACTCCAAAGGCTCAATGCAAGACGAATGATCAGTCGATTAAAGACGAGTTTACAAAATACTAAAAGTTTGGGATTTGTAGAAGACATAGCATGTTATGACTTTATACTTGATAAAGTTTATGACAAAAAACTAGTGCAAGATACAATCGTTCATGGCGATGTCTATGCAAGACATCTTCTTATTGATGATTCCAGGTTTGTTGGAGTGATAGATTTTGGAGATATCCATATTGGAGATAAAGCTGTAGATTTAACGATCGTTCATAGTTTTTTACCAAAGAAATCTCATGAGGTTTTTAGAGAGGAATATGGGTATATTGACGCTCAGACATGGGAGTTGGCAAGGCTACGCGCTTTATATGCTGCAAGTATACTTGTAGAGTATTCTTATGATCGAAAGGATCAATCCCTTCTGAAAGAATCTCTGACAACACTTGAGCTTTTAAAAGTCTAAGTAGCTTCTTAAATTTGACAACAAAATAAAAATATAAGACCTTTGTCATTTTTACAAATATAGTTGTCGTATGGAAAATTTCTTAATTGCTGGGTATGTATTGGATAAAAAAGGAGGAGGGGCTGTTATTGACCCCTGTAACCTTTGCCAAGATATTGGGGAGGATCAACTCTGTTGGTTGCATCTGGATGGAAATAAAGCTGAGGCGCAACATTGGCTACGAGAAAAAAGTGGGATTGAACCTTTGGTCGTAGATGCAATGGTTGCCAAAGAAACAAGGCCTCGATTTGCACCGATGGATGAATCTGCTCTTATTATTTTAAAGGGTGTTAATGGTCATATCGATAGTAGAGATGAAGGATTATCATCTATTCGAATTTTCATTCAGAAAAATCGAATCATTTCTGTTTGTTTAAAAAACATTCTATTTTTTTCAAAAATCGATGAAAATATCAAAAACAGGGTAGGTCCTAAGACTCTTCCAGCATTTATCTCCCAAGTACTTTATACTATATTTTTATCAAGTGAGAGTTTACTTGATCGAATGGATGAATCTCTTGATCATATCGAAGATAGATACGATAAGCATGCAAAAGTTGATTCGACTCTTCTCTCTGATATTTCTGACGTGCGCTCTAAAGCAATCATTTTAAAAAGATATTGGTTCCCTCAGCGTGAAGTAGTTCGGCAGATGATGCAATCTCCATTGCCTTGGATTGATAATAGAGCAAGAAAAAAGCTAGAGGAGAATTTAGAGACAAGTACAAGGTATATCGAAGATTTGGATGTTATAAGAGAAAGAGCGATTGTAATTTTAGATGAGATCAGACAACAAACGGCTGATCAATCGAGTAAAAATATGTATGTATTTTCTGTGGTCGCTGTTTTGTTTTTACCACTTACTTTTGTAACGGGTCTTTTTGGTGTAAATCTTGGAGGAATCCCAGGGTTTGAGAGTCCACAAGCTTTTACCATATTTGGGGCTGTGCTTTTTGCACTTACTGTGATCTCCATTGGTTTATTCAAAATTTTTAAATGGATTTAACTTTATGCGAATACTTTTTTCTATCTTTGCATTCTTAAGTATCGTTACAACTACGTGGACTGCAGAACATTCAAAAACCAATTCTGGACCAAGTTTACCAACCCCTGGAAACTTATCTCCTGGATGGTGGAACTATTATAACGTGGATGTAGATTCATTATCAGATCGAATTTTTAAAACAGACAGATATTTTAGATCCGTAATTATTCCTGATG
>JAJFMH010000086.1 GCA_021772245.1 Chlamydiota bacterium
TTAGACATAACCTTTTTACCTGTCTGATACTTAGATTCAAGGACATAGCTGCTTCAGATCGAGTAAGAGGCTTGTCTATAACCCTCTCAATAATCCTTAGTCTATCTAACTCTTTGTTAATCAAATCTATACACCTCTTTATAGATCCTCCTTTAATATAAGCTTAATTCCAGCTCTAATAGAAAAGTGGATGTTATTACTTAATTTAAAGGGGCATTTTCATTAAATGCTCATGTTAATTAAATTATAGTTTATTGTTATTAAAAATAATGATATAATTAACTTATAAAAGATAATAGAATATAAAAAAAGGTGATTGTCATGGCTGTAAATCGAATAGATGGTGTTTCTGGAGAGTCTCTAGATGGTATAACATCAGAACCTACTGAAAAACTGTATTTAGTCAGAACTTTAGAAGGAGAAACCGGACCTCTAACACTCAAGGAGTTATTTGAGCAAAGAGATAAACTTGGCTTAAGTGGCGTTATTATAAAAAATACTGACTCTAATATCATTGTAAGAGGAAGAAAGGAAAGCAATTCAACTGGAAATTTCATCCTAAAAAGTAACGATCTACGAAGAAAAGAAGAAAAGAAGAAATCTCAACATGTTGGTTCGCAACTTCTTTCTACTTTAGAGGGCTTAAGAAAGCAGTCTCCTGCAAAATTTAGAGCAGCGCTAAAGCAACTTTCAGAAAGTGATAGGATGGCTATATCTCTCGCTCTAAGAAACATTAAATTTAGCGGAAGTGTAGATGCGGGAAAAACTCCACTTAGTTTTTCCTATACCTTAGAGGCATCAGGAAAAAGGATTGAGACAATATACAACGAAAGCAATATTCCATCCCAAGATAGTTTTTTCTCATGCCTGCTAAAAAGTCTTGTATCAATGTTTGGTTATCGATCAACAACCGATCAAATTTTGCATGATTTAACTTTTATAAATCGGTTACATTCAAAAATTCTATTTAATCCAATTTCGAAACAACACATACCAGCCTTTGAAGCGATTTCCAAATTAAATTTGAATGAAAGTAGTTATTTTTGGGATTTACTCATGCTATTTCAAAATGTAGAACAAACTTCCGAAGCAAAGCGTGAAAAGGAAAAGGAGTGGTCTTCGAATGAAATCATAAAAGCCAAGGAAGAATTAACTTCTCTTCAAAAAAGTCTAAAAAATGAATCTGACACGATAAAACAATCAAACTTACATGAGCAAATCAGGTTAAAAGAGGCATTAATTACAGGCCTTGAAATGACAACAGATCAAACTCTAAAAGACTCTGTCATTACAAAGGCTATTCATTACATGAGTTCTTTCCCATATGTAAATGGAGGAAGTAAGTCTGGTTTTAAGCAAGATTTTTTTGGGCGAATTTTAAGAGAACTAGGTCTAAACAACACAATAGAAAATAGAAAGTATATAAATCAAAACTTCGAGTCTAATCCACTTCTATATGCAACTCTACCTAAAGTTTTATCTGATTTAGAAATGGACTTGCAAGAAAAAGCAAAGGGGGTTCTTGCGCATGAACTTAATGAAGAAAAAGGAAATATCATTCCACTTATAGATACACTTAATGGAACTGAAATACCGGTAGATTCCATAAAGAATCCACCTCCATTATCCGAAGAAGTTAAATCTGCAATAAGGAAAGTTGTTTCCCATGACCCAAGGTTACTTGTGGCAATTAATCAACTTTATCAATTGCGAAATGAAGAGAGAGGTTCTACATTTTTGCTTGAGCTTGCCTACACAAAAATCAATGAAAAAGTGCTTGGCCTTAAAACTCTTACTCTTTCTGAAAAAATAAAAAAAATGGATAGATTTAATGCAGTAGAAGATTTTGAAAAAGTTGTCGATGACAATCTCCTTTTGATGCCACTTGCTATGAAACACTTTAAAATTGACAATGATATTTCTATGACAGAAACATTTAGAGCGGCTAAAGCAAACGTATATAGTCGTGTATCTGAAATTCCCGCTGGAATTTTGGCTTCCAATGACGTTGAGACAGAAGATGGTTCTAAAGAAACAAAATTTACAGGTGAGTCTACGAATAGGGAGTTATTATCTGACTCTGATTCAGTAACTTCTGCTCCAGCGGGAATTACTGACCCAGTCAAGAAATTCTTTATTAGTTCCTTAGATGCATTTGACATAGTCATTGAAAAATTAACTGCACTAGAACAGATATAAGGATATAAAATCATCCTGAATCAAAAAAGCTCATACAGATGTATGAGCTTTTTTTTTGCATCGAGTCTGCTTTGACAAAAAGCTGCTATCAGCGTTAAAATTAGCTGCAAAGACGCGGGGTGCCAAATCGGCTGAGAGTATACCCGTATCACTCGATCTAGGTAATACTAGCGTGAGGATGTCATGTATCATGTGAAAAACCTTTTTTTCTCTTATGGAGAAAAGAAGATCCTAAAGGGAGTTTCTCTCTCTCTTCAGAAGAGCAAAGCTACAAGTTTGATTGGCAGATCTGGTAGTGGAAAATCTACTTTGCTTAAAACTATCATGGGAATGCTCTCCCCAGATTTGGGAGAGTCTTTAATTGATCCAAAACACTGTTACTATCTAGGACAAGAAGAAACGCTGCTTCCCTGGAAAACTGTGTTTGATCATATTAAGTTGATGGATACGCTTCAAAAAAAAATATCAAATATTACTGAGATAGAAAGCCTGCTTGATGCTATGGGGCTTCTAAATAAGAAAGATTCTTATCCATCAGATCTATCTTTTGGGATGCAAAAAAGAGTTCTCTTGGCCCAAGCAATTCATTCTAAAAAAGAACTTCTTCTGTTAGATGAGCCCTTTTTAGGTATGGATCTATTTTTGAAAAAGCGGCTCTTTGCTCTTTTAAAAGATAGGCAAAAAAAAGAGGGTGTCACTGTTTTTTTAGTCACCCACGATTTGCAAGAGGCGCTTTGTTTATCAGAGGAATATTACTTTCTACATGAGGGAAATCTCATGCAAAAAAAAATAGAAAGCTTAGAGGATCTTATTGCCACATATGAAGAGGTGACAGTATGAAAAAAATACTTTTTTTTGCTGCTGCGCTTGGAGTGTGGCAAATTATAAGTGCGCTTGTTGTAGAAAACAGTCTTCTTTTTCCATCGCTGTTAGATGTGTGTAAAAAAATTATAAACGATGGTGATCGAATTTTTTTTCATAGTATGGTGACATATAAAGAAATGCTTATGGGGATGCTTTTTGGTATTTTGTTATCCTTTCTTCTGTGCTTTTCAATGATAAAATTTACATTTGCGAAATCGGTTGTAGATCCATTTTTTCTTATTATGAAATGCGTTCCCATGTTTATTTTAGCGCCTCTTCTTCTACTTTGGGTTGGAATGGGAAAGCTTGCTATTATCATCCCAACAACGCTTATGGTTTCTTTTCCTATGACTGTAAACTTGTATAAAGGAATACAAGCGGCTCCAATATCGATGATACATTTATTTGAGAGACTCGGCGGAACAAAATGGCAAATTTTTATAAAACTTCAATTGCCATACTCATTGCCTTATTTTTTTTCTGGGTTAAAAGTATCTTCCACTATTGCAGGTGTTGCTGCAATTGGGAGTGAATTTGCAGGAGCCCAAAGTGGTCTTGGAATCTATATCCAAGAATGCCGCGTAAACTTTGATCTTCCAGGAGTATTCGGGGCTATTTTTTTTCAGATTATACTAACTCTTAGTTTACTTATCTGTTGTCACGTATTAGAGAGGCTCGCTCGTGCTAAAAAGTATTGTTAGCATTTTATTTTGGAGCGTATCGATATTTGGATCGCAGACAAAATTGCTCTTAGACTATTTTCCCAATCCCAATCACGTGCCACTGTATGTAGGTATAGAAAAAGGATTTTTTAAAGAGGAGGGTATTGATCTAGAGCTCCTAAAATCTTTTTCGCCGTTAAATGTTATATCGACTCTATTTTCTGATAGAGTTGATATGGGAATTTACTATACCCCGCAATTACTCAAAGCATGCGCAACCAATGATCAAATCCAAATTATTGGAAAACTAATTGATAAGCCTTTGCAAGCAATAATGAGTAAAGATCTTTTGTTACAATCAATTGATGGAAAAACAATTTTTGGGTCTCCGGGTACAACATCCGATATCATTTCAGCTTACACGAAGGAAAACGAGATAACATGTAAGGTTTCAAAAGTAAATTTTGATCCGATCGCCGCATTTGCAACGAAACGATGTGATCTCATCTCCGGTGTATTTTGGAACATTGAGCCTGTATTGCTTGCTCACTATGGTATAGAAACAAAGCAGATTACTTTACAAGATTTAGGAGTTCCAAGCTACCCAGAGCTTGTTTTTATTGCAAAGCATGATTATTTAGAAAAGCACACTGATTTTGCAAATAGGTGGCAAAGGGCTCTGCAAAAATCCATAGATTATACAATAGCAAATTCTGAGGAATGTTTTAGCCTTTATCTATATTGCCAAAAAGATAAGGGACATCAAACTAAAATTTGGGAAAAAAAATCTTTTGAAGCCACCCTAGATTTATATGCTAAAAAGCAGCGAATTGATCCAAAGCGAATGGAGGCTCTCTATGTTTGGATGTGTGAAAAAGAAATCATCAAAAAATTTAAGTGGAAAAACCATTTCAAAGCTTTGCTGACCGATTAAGTAAAAGCGCGTCTACTAAACAAAGTGCACACATTGCTTCCACAATTGGAACAGCTCTAATAGTAACACATGGGTCATGACGAGATCCCTTGGGTAGCTCAAAAGTTGCTTTCTCTTTTTTTGTTGAGAGTGTCTCTTGTTTTTTTTCGATACTCGATGTCGGTTTAAATGCGACTTTAAAATTAAGAGGCATTCCATTTGTGATGCCACCAAGGATGCCACCTGCAAAATTGGTTTTAGTTCTAACAGAGCCTTTTTCATCTTTAATAAATACATCGTTGTGCTCTGAGCCTTTCATAGTAGATCCTACAAAACCAGAACCCATTTCAAAGCCCTTTGTTGCTGGAATGCTCATCATAGCTTTTGCTAAATTCGCTTCTAATTTTTCATAAACAGGGTCCCCAAGACCTACTGGCAAATTAGATGTGATTGTCTGGATAACACCACCAAGAGAGTCATGATCGGTTTTAGCGTGTTCTATAGCATCCATCATTTCTTTTGCAGAACTTGTGTCAGGACAAAAAATCTGGCTTTGCTCTGTCGCATTACGAAGAGATGCTAAAGGTGTTCCTATTGCTTTATTTCCAAGGGATGTCTTACCAATAGAGTGAATAAATGAGCAAATTTCAATATCGAAGTGATTCAGAATCTTTTTTGCGATTGCCCCTGCCGCAACTCTACACGCTGTCTCTCTTGCAGATGATCTTCCTCCACCTCGGTAATCAAAAATACCATATTTTTCTAGATAGGTATAGTTTGCATGACCCGGTCTATAAAGATTTTTAATAGGTTCATACTTAGAAGAATCTATATTTTGATTGTAAATGATAATAGAGATAGGTGCGCCTGTTGTTTTCCCTTCAAAAATACCTGATAAAATTTCAGCGACATCCGATTCTTTTCGAGGGGATGTAAAGGGTGTTTTCCCCGCTTGTCTTCTCAGAAGTTCATGGTTGATATCATCGTTTGAAATAGGAAAACCTGCAGGGCAGCCATCAATAACAACACCAATTGCTTTCCCATGAGATTCACCCCATGTCGTAATGCGAAAGAGATTTCCAAAAGAGTTATTTGCCATGGCTATTAATTTCCTCCCATTTACTTGCAAGCAAATCAATTACTTCTTGATCTGATTTTGAGTCTGTTGCAATTTTATCAGCTGAAATTGTCTCATATACCGGGAGCCTTTCCTGATAGATTCTTTCAAAAGAATCTTCAGGTGCATCTGGATCTAAAAAAGTTGGAAGTGTCTTTTGAGAAAAAATTCTTTTTTTTATGGTTTCTTTTGGGGTATCTAAATAAAGCAAAGTACCACTTTCTTCTAAAATAGGGATGTTTTTTCGATCAATGACAGCTCCACCCCCCAATGAAATGACTGCCTCATGGATATTTTGCAAAGATGAAATTACATCTCTTTCTAATGCTCTAAATGACGCCTCACCAATTTTATCATGAATTTGTGGGCATTTGAGTTTCTCATTTGTCTTTACGAAATACAGATTTTCTAAGAGTTGATCAGTGTCAAAAAAAGGGATTTTTAATTTCTTGGCAAGTTTCAACCCATAGTACGTTTTACCACAGGATTTAAAGCCAAATAACATAATATTCATAGCAGCTCCTTAATAGGTGATCCAACTTTTTGTAAATCCTTTACAAAGCTTGGATATGTTTTTTCTACCATAAGGCAATTTTCAATGGTAGTTAAACCCTTTGCAAAATGCGCTGCGATGCTCAGCGACATAATAATGCGATGATCATCATAGCTTTTGAGATTATGTCCAATCAAACTTGAGTGAGATGCGATTAATCCATCTTCTCTTTCTTCGATGTTTGCTCCCATTTTTTTAAGTTCTTTGCAAATAGAATTTATTCGATCTGACTCTTTTTCTCTTGCTATATGGGCATTTACCAAATGCGTAGTTCCTTTTGCAAAGCATCCCATTACAGCTAAAATAGGCAATGCATCAATGCACTCATTCATGTCGATCTCAATTCCATGTAATTCACTACTGCCATGGACTTTAATCGCCATGTCCTTTTCATGAATGTCAATTTTAGCCCCCATTTTTTGTAAGATGGGTATAATTTTTTTATCACCTTGCATTTCAGTTAAATCTACATTCTCAATTCGAAGCGTAGATTTTGTAACAAGCGCTGCGCAAAGAGGAAACGCAAGCGAACTTAAATCTCCAGGAACATGGTAGTTAAATGCTTTATACTTTACATTTCCATACATTTCATATTGGGCGTAATTAATATTAGAGTAGGGAATTCCCAATCGATCAAACCAGGAAAGTGTTAGATCAATCCATGGTGTCTCGCCAGGATTTTCCACATTTAAAGTGGTTTTTCCTTTCGCAAAAGCGCCTGCTATTAAGAGGCCTGATACTGGTTGAGAATCCTTGCCATCAATGAATGCTGCTCCATTTTGAATAGGTCCTTTGATTATGATGGGTGCATAGTCATTTTGCCTGCTTGAAGTAGCAAATGCGCCAAGCATTTGAAGGCCGTCTAGAAGCGGTTTTACGGGCCTTCTTGCGCGTATGGAATGATCACCTGTCAAAATAGTATAGCATGGTATTAGACCTGCTAAGGCTCCAATAAAGCGCAAAACTTGACCTGAGTTTTTACAGTCAATAACATCATCTGCGGGTTTTAATGTTCCAGAGACCCCGTTAACTGTTATTGAGTTGCCAGTTTTTGTGACTTTTGCGCCAAGTTTTGAAATTGCTTCTATCATAGCGTAGGTGTCTGGGGACTCAAGAGGATTTATAATAGTGGATGAACCCTCTGCCATTAAAGCAAAAACCAAAGCGCGCAGGGTTTGCGATTTAGAGGGTGGAATTGATAGAGAGCCTTCGAGAGAAACTTTGTCTAAAGAATTAATCTGAAAATGGCTCATGAAATCTCCTTAAACTCTTTTTTCATCCAAGTAAGTACTTCTTCCATGACAGTTTTTTTAATGGGAACTGCATATGTCATTTCTTTGTGGAAGCATGATCCAATACTAGATAGTAATACACAAACAAGTCCGTTACTTGCTTTCTTATCCTTTAGTAATAGTTGGATATATGAATCGATGGAGATGTCTTTTGGTAAAAGAAGAGGGTATTTGTAATTTTTGATTAAAGTGTAGATATGATCAAAATCAGTTTGAGAAATATGTCCTTCGAGTAGACTTAAACGAGATTCCACAATCATTCCAATGGCAACAGCAGCTCCATGTGAAATCACATAGTTGGAGCTAGATTCAATGGCATGTCCGATGGTGTGCCCAAAATTTAGAATATTCCTAAGACTTTGATCAAGAGGATCTTTTTCAATTACATGCAATTTTATTTGCAAACATTTTTGCACAAGATTTTTCCAAAAAACAGGATCGTTTTTAGGTAAGTGGCATTTTTCGAGCTCGAAAAATAAATCTTTATCCCAGATTAGGGCATACTTGATAACCTCAGCCATTCCCATCCGTATCTCACTACTTGATATGCTTTGTAAAAAACCAGGATAAATAGCAATTTCTTTGGCAGGGTAAAAACTACCTATATAGTTTTTAGAGTCTTGGAAATTAACCCCTGTTTTTCCACCAAGACATGCATCTACCATTGCAAGAAGAGTGGTTGGAATAGAGATAAAAGATAGGCCCCGTTGATAAGTTGCAGCGGCAAAGCCCGCCATATCAAGGATAACTCCGCCTCCCAAACCAATAATTACAGTATCTTTTCTGCAATGATTGTGAACGAGAGTTTGGTAGATTTTTTCAACGGACATGAGATTTTTTTCTGCATCTTTAGCATCAAATTGGATTACATGAAGAGTAAGATCTGAAAAAGCTTCTTTGATCTGCGTTTCGTATAGATCCCAGACGTTTTTATCTGCAATAATAGCAAAAGATTTGCCATGGTTTTTTATTATCGAGCGTAAATGTTGATCCAGCGAAGATAGAAAGGAGATTTTTGTTTCCCATTTTATAGAGATTTCAAGCTTCATTTTTCCCTCTTTCTTCTAGCTCTTGGATACGAACCTAGAATCTGCAACTTTCCAAACGCCTTGAGATTATCAAGATAGGTTTGCAAATTTGGGTTAGAAAGGTGGCAGTCGATGTCGATTACATATAAGGGATGATCATGACAGACTAAATGACCTATTTGAGAGAGTTTGAGTTTTTCTTTTTTAGCAAGCTCGTTTAACTCTGCTTCAAAGTTTTTGTCTATTCCATGGAAAAGAAGAAGGGTTGTTTTATCATATTCCGTGGGGACTTTTCCCTGCTTTCCAATTACGATAAATCTAGTTTGATTGGTGTCACTATCTTCCATGTTCTCGATAAGAATGGGAAGAGAATAAATACGAGAAGACATAGGAGGTATAATAGCAAGTAGGTTTGGATCTTTTCTTTCATTTAAGATTACAGCGGACTCAGCGTTTGATCTTGTCTCTATGATCTTGCAGTCTGGGCAATGCTTAGCAATATTTTTCTGACACTGCTCAAAAGAGATAGGATGTACCAGTAATTCTTTGCCCTCTTCAATATTTCCAAAACCTGACAGGTGGTGTGAAATGGTTTGATAGGTTTCATCAATAATGTAGTAGGGGGTGTCAATTAAGCTACAAACTGTATCTTCAATAAATTCTGTTGTAGAATTTTTGAAGGGGACAACTGCAAAATTAATATCTGGATCTTTAAGTCTCGCAAATACTTCACCAATACTTTCTTCAAAAACAATTTCATCTGTGGGACTGAAAATGCGACATGCTAAATGAGAAAAAGTGCCCTCAGGACCAAGTGTTGCTATTTTCATGAGCGTTCTTCTTGCGACATTACTTCCTTAGTATAAGAAATAAACAGATGAATAATTTTTTCCATAATTGTTGGATTAAGTCCTAGTTTAAGAGCTTTTTCATGGATTTTTTTAGCAATTAAATTTTCCCTTGTTTGATCTAGAACACTTAAATTTTTTTGCTTTTTTATTTTAGCGATTTCTTTAGCAACATCAAGTCTTTGCTTAAAAAGCTCTAAAAGCTTTTCATTAATTTCATCAATGTCATTTCTGCAATCCTCTAAATTTCTCATATTAAAACCCTTGTTTAAAACCCTTGTTTTACTTTTCATACTATAATTTTGAAATCTTTGACAAGTCCTGTGATTTCGGATGGGATCTTCTTGAGTTAAAGCTCTTTTAGTTGTATCAAAAAGAAAAATATCAAATCTGGTAAACTGTTTGCAAAATCTAACACTTGGAATTATTGGTGGTGATGGAAAGATGGGGCAGATCTTTTCAAAAGCCTTTATCCCTTTTTTTAAAGAGATAATTACATCTTCTATTGATGGTACTATTACAAACATTGATATTGCTGAGAAATCTCAGGTTATTTTGCTCGCTGTTCCCATTAACGCTTTCGAAGCTGTTATTTCAGAAATTTCGCCCTATTTAATAGAAGATCAACTTCTTTTGGATATCACGTCCATTAAAGAAGAGCCCTGTTATTTGATGGCCAAAACAAATGCACATGTAATTGGAATGCACCCCATGTTTGGGCCAAACGTTGCAACCTTTAAAACTCAAACAATAGCTCTTTGCCCCACAAAGCCTGGCAAGTTTTTACAACCTCTAAAAGATATCTGTAATAAGCTTGAAATGAAGGTTATTGAAACTACTCCAGAAAAACATGATCAGATGATGGCATATGTTCAGTGTTTAACTCATATTACAAATATCGCATTTGTAAATGCATTAAAAATGTCGGGTATGCAGATAGAAGATTTCCTGCCATTCGCAAGTCCTGTTTTTTTGATGCAGCTTCAGATATCGACAAGAGTGCTTTCTCAAGATGGGGCAATGTATCAAGAAATGCAGATGAGAAACCCTCACTTTACAAAAGTACTAGAAAGTTTGACAAGTACTCTACAATCACTTTCTAAATCGATTTCATCGCAAAACCGAAAGGAATTTTTGGAAGTTTTTACACATGGGTCTTCTTTTGTAGAAACATTAAAAGTGGATGCAAAAATGGCAACAGATGCCTTTATGGCATCCTTAAAGGAAAGGAAATTTTGATGTTTACGGGTGTCGTCAAAGGATCGAATCAAAAGGAGCAGATTGAAAAATTTCGAAACTTGTTACAAGTTTTTGAATTTAGAATTGATACTTTTGACTCATTTGATCTAGCAATGCTCTCCCATTTAAAAGATATCGCACAAAAGCCCGTGATCTTCACTCTTCGCACAAAATCCCATGGAGGATTTTTTGAAGGGACTAGCAAAGAGTATGTCACACGCCTCCACTCTTTACTTACCTTAAAGCCTGATTATATCGATATTGAGTGCGACATTGGTCTAGAGCAATTTTTTAGATTAAAAGAAAAAAATCCCCAGACTAAATTTATTCTTTCCTATCACAATTTTACTCTAACCCCAGACCTTTCTTTGATTTATCAGCGCATGAAAAAATACTCCCCTGATATTTATAAGATTGCATGTCACGCAAACTCTTCGCTTGATGCAATTGACATGCTTTGTTTTGCGAGCAAAACAAAGGACAAATTTATTGGAATATCGATGGGACCTCTTGGTCAAATTACAAGAATAGTTGCGCCGCTTTTTCAAACCATTTTTTCGTATGTCCCCATAAACCAAGAATAAAATATAGAATCTCAACTTAGAATTGATCAACTTCTTAATCTCTATCAAGTAGATCGCCTTGGTCCAACAAGTAAAATTTATGCTCTGCTAGGGGACCCTGTCGATAAAAGTCCATCTCACATCTCTCATAATGCCATTTTTGCAAAAAATGGAATCGATGCAGTTTATATAAAAATATGCCTTCGAAAAGATGAGATAGAGCCGTTTTTTTCTAAGATAAAATCTCTTCCCTTTGCAGGATTTAGCGTAACTATGCCTCATAAAGAAAATCCATTTTTACTGCAACTGAGTGCCTCACAAAGAGTCAAGCAAATTGGCGCCTTGAATACCCTTGTTTTGCTAGAGGGTAAATACCAAAGTGATAACACCGATGGACTTGGAGGAATCGATGCAATTACGCAGAAAGGCTCTCTTGCAGGTAAAAGGATTGTCATTCTTGGAACTGGCGGAACAGCAAGAGCGATTTGTTATGAGGCCTTGCTACAAAAAGCAGTAGTGACTCTCGTATCTCGTAGTAGATCCAAAGCAAAAACTTTTGCAGATAGGTTTGACTGTAAAAGTGATAGCTATGATGCTTTGAGTGTAGACTATGACATTTTGATCAACGCGACACCTGTTGGTATGGCTGATAGTCAATCTCCTATTTCTAAAGACGCTATTTCTACAAATACAATTGTTATGGATGTCATTCCAAAACCATATGAAACAAAATTACTTGAAGATGCTAGATCCAAAGGATGCGAGTGCATTCATGGAGTAGAATTATTCGCATACCAGGCAATGTATCAATATCGAATATGGTTTGGAAAGGATTTGGACTACTTTGATGATTTACTCTCGATTGCAACTTCATTTGCACAAAAAAACCTCTAGAATTTCTAGAGGCTTTTTATACTATTTAAGAGTGATCATACTACTTGCTTGTCTGATCAAGTGTACTTGTAATAATTTTATCAGATGGGCTTACTAGCGGAGAAATAGCTTCTTTCGTTGCCAATTCTGAAATTCCAGAGTTTGTAATTATCTCATTTGCCTTTTCTTTGATAGCAATTTTGAGCTCACCATTTGATGTTTTAGGAAGAAGTTTTTTTGCTTGCATGAGAATCATAGAGGTAAGTTCTGATGCTCTTTCATTAAGAGGATCGATTGATTCTGGAGCTCCTTCCACATTATCTAAGTCTTGTCTCGCAAAAGTTTCGAAAGCATCAATCTGAATCAGTTTTGAGCTGTTGAACTGGGCTTGCATGAGATTTGCTGCAACTTCAGGAGAAATGTCAAGCTTTTGAGCGATGAGTGCAACTTCTGCATGAAGAGCTTTTTCCTCAGATGCGTTTTCAATTGGCATTGCATTATTCCACTTCCACTTAGCAATGTCTTGCATTAGGAATAGCCTTTCTTTAATAAGTGTTAGCAGGGTATCCATTTGAGCTTGAGATTCATCTTGAGAGGTTGCCTCAATCTTTTTCTCTTCTTTGAGGGTTTCTGGAGTTTGCGCTGAGCCAACTAGGGGAGCAAAAAGGCAAATGGTAAAAAGAGCACATGTGCCAAATAAATTTTTGAGAGTTTTCATCACTTTCCTCTTGTATTATATGCAATAAGTTCTTGTATAAATTTTATTATAAATATTGGCAAATGTCAATGAAAATGAATCTTTATAGAGAGCTAACTTTTATTCAAAAAAAGATGCGCCTGTAAATAAATTTTGACAATTGATTTAAGTAAATATTCGAAATACGTTTGCAATAAACTCTTTCAATCTTACAAGATCTAAAGGTCAAATTTTTTGTCAATTTTAAAGGAATTTTTATGTCTGGAGCAGCTAGAAAAAAAGTGATTACTTTTGCACTTTGTTTTTTGATTGGATTAATTATATTTCTGATACCACCACCAGATAAAGTGCATGCAGAGGCGTTTCACTTACTTGGTATTTTTGTATTTACTATTTTGGGTATTATCACAAAACCGCTTCCTATTGGCGCAATAGCTTTTATGGGAATGACCCTTACGACTATGACAAACACTCTTACCTTTGATGAGGCTTTTAGTGGGTTTAATAACCAAGTCGTCTGGCTTATCGTAGTCGCATTTTTTATTGCAAGAGGCTTTATGAAAACAGGTCTTGGATCAAGAATCGCATATTATCTTATGAGTCTACTTGGAAAGAGCACGCTTGGTATGGCATATGGAATGGCGGCAACGGATTTAATACTTGCACCTGCAATTCCAAGTGTCACTGCAAGAGCTGGTGGAGTGATCTATCCTGTCGTAAATTCTCTTGTAAGAGCTTTTGGCTCAGAGCCTCATTCTCATCCTAGAAAAATGGGTGCTTACCTTATGCAGACTGTATTTCAGGGTTCCCTGATTACAAGTGCAATGTTTTTAACATCTATGGCAGGAAACCCCCTCATTGCAGACATTGCTAGAGACGCAGGTGTTAATATCACTTGGGGAACGTGGGCGCTTGCTGCAATTGTTCCTGGTCTTATTAGTTTAGGCGTTATGCCTTATTTTCTTTATAAGGTGTACCCACCTGAGGTAAAAGAAACCCCTCATGCAAAAGAGTTTGCTAAAAAAGAACTAAAGAAAATGGGCAGAGTATCCTTTTCAGAGTCAGTGATGATTATCTGCTTTATTGCTCTGATTTCACTTTGGGTAGCAGGGCCCTATATTGGGATGAAAGCCGTAGTATCTGCTTTAATTGGTCTAACTGCATTACTTGTGACCCAGGTGCTAACTTGGGATGATATCATTAAAGAAAAAGAAGCTTGGAATACACTTATTTGGTTTTCAGCTCTTATTATGATGGCATCCTATCTTAATAAACTTGGTCTTACAACTTGGTTTAGCGACATGATTGTCCAAAATATTCAAGGATTTAACTGGGTGATTGCATTTTCTATACTAGGGATAGTCTATTTTTATACCCATTACTTCTTTGCAAGTAGTATCGCGCATATTGGTGCGATGTACCCTCCATTTTTGCTTTTAAGCATAGCTCTTGGAACTCCACCTGTTTTAGCAGCGCTAACACTTGGTTTCTTTAGTTCACTATATGGAGGACTAACTCATTACGGTTGTGGTCCTGCGCCAATCTATTTTGGTTCTGGCTTTGTAAAAATTACCGATTGGTGGAAGCTTGGCTTCCTTGGAAGTATTGTAAATATCGTTATATGGGTTGGAGTTGGTATAGTTTGGTGGAAGGCAATTGGCCTTTACTAAAGACATTTTCTAATCTAGTTTGTATACTTCATCGCAAAAACTCTTTTTTTGCGATGAAGTATTTCTTTAAAAATATCCCATTCCTTTATTATCCACTATCACACAACAATAAAATGTATTTTGAAAAAATACACTCATTGGGCTTAACAAAACCTAGGCTTGATACTTATTTAACAGGTATTCAACCCCTAAATCAAAATGGTGAACATCTAAATTATCCAGATAAAATTGAGCACTTATCTGAGCTTGCTTTTGCAAGCCCTAAGTTCTTATATAGAGCGCTGCAAACAACAAAAAATAATTTAAAGAACAAAAAAAGAAGTGCGCGTAATAAGTGGACATTTTCTCTTTTTGGAAAGGCTCTTAAAGAGAGTTCTACACCTCCAATACAAATCTCATTTATTAATCCCTTTTTAGGTCATGGCGTATTTGCTAAAGAAGATATCCAAGAGCTAAGTTATATTGGGCAATATGTTGGAGTCGTTCGCAAACGAAGCTGCAAAAAAGATATTTTGAATAGCTATATTTTTGGATATGTATCTACATCCAAGAAAACAAGATATGTGATTGATGCAAAAGAAAAGGGGAATTTCACAAGATATATCAACCATAGTGATGAGCCAAATCTTACTTCAAGATGGATCGTAGAAGATGGAATCACTAAAGTGATATTTTTTACAAACAGGCTTATTAAAAAAGGGGAGCAACTCTGCTACGATTATGGTCCAACCTTTTGGAAACGTAGATCTAACCCTCAGCTTCTCTAAACATATCTGGAAACCCGAGAAGTGTTAGTCCGCCACCTGAGTGAATAATTAGACTATCGCCAAAAAGCTGCTCCCTTTCTAGGATTATTTTTGCCTCTTTAAAAAGTTTGCCGCTATAAATAGGATCTAAAAAAATTCCTTCCTCCTGGTAAAACTCTTTAATAAATCTAAAAAGAGTTTTCGATGTAGATCCAAAGGATTTAAGCGAGCTTGGATAGTAAAGGTTATAATCACAAAGTCGATCAATACTATCCTCCAAGCCTGCTTCGAATTGTATTTTTAGAGTTTTAAGCTTTGCTTCAAACTCACTTTTAGTTCCAGCCATAATCAAAATATGGAATGTAACGTCTTTTTTGATATAGCTACAACCAAGTAGAGAAGCAATCGCCTGAAACCCTGAACCAGAATCCATAAAAATATGATCAGGACATGAGTCTCTAAAAATATCTGTGCAAATTGTTAAAGAGCCACGAAGCGACTCCTTCATAAATGCGCCTTCTGGAATAACAAGTGAAGGCTTCGTCAAATTGTGTGAGTAAGTAGCTGCAAGTGAAGTTACCTCTGCCCAATTTGATCGAGGTATAAAGAAGATATCTCGGCTTTTTGAGAGTTCTTTGAGGAGATAGAAGTTTCCTTGAATCTTACTTTTGGATTCTAAGATAAAAAGGGTGTAATCTATCCCTTTTTCAATAAGGAGCGGAATAAGGCTTACTAAATGATTAGAGAAAGAGCTCCCGATCAACGTCACATGGCTTGTTTGGATTTGAGGAAGAAGACTGGCATATTTTCTGAGTTTAGAGCCAGAGACAGAAAAACTAAGTTGATCATCTCTTTTTATGGATGCATTGTGCTTTTGAAAAAAGGCTCCTTTTAAAGGGTGTGATCTTGATCGAAGACAGAAAGGTTCGAGAGTTTTTTCATTAATAAAAGCTTGCATTTGAATTTGTTTTAGATTCATAAGAGTTTTTATTCGCAAAAATTCAAAAATTGATTAGTGTACAATTTTATGACAAATTCTTGGGGAGCGCCTGCCATTATGGGAAAAAATGTAACACAAAAACTGATTGAAAGTCATCTGCTATCAGGTGAGATGATTCCAGGAAAAGAGATTGGACTCAAAATTGATCAAACACTGACCCAAGATGCAACAGGCACAATGGTAATGCTTGAGCTAGAAGCAATGGGCCTTAAAAATGCAAAGACTGAAGTCTCATGTCAATACGTTGATCATAACATCGTTCAAAATGATTTTAAGAACCCCGATGATCACTTATTTTTATGGAGCGCTTGTCAAAAGTTCGGAATTTGGTTTTCAAAACCTGGAAATGGTGTAAGTCATCCTGTACACATGGAAAATTTTGGTAAACCTGGTAAAACTATGGTTGGATCTGATTCACACACAGTTGCAGCAGGAAGCCTTGGAATGCTTGCAATAGGAACTGGTGGATTAGAAGTTGCACTTGCAATTGCAGGGGAGCCTTTCTATACATCTATGCCCAAAATTATGGGGATTAAACTTACTGGAAAACTTCCAGACTGGGTAAGCGCTAAAGATGTGATTTTAGAAGTGCTCAGGCGTCATGACGTAGATGGTGGCGTTGGTAAAATTATTGAGTATTACGGTCCTGGAGTGGATAACTTATCCGCTATGGATAGACACGTCATTGCGAACATGGGGGCAGAGCTTGGCGCAACTACATCTGTTTTTCCAGCAGATGCTGAGGTAAAGCGTTTTTTAGCGCTTCATGGAAGAGAAAAAGACTTTACCGAGCTACTCGCTGATTCAGATGCAACCTATGATGAGCATGATGAAATAGATTTATCTAAACTTGTACCGCTAATTGCATGTCCAAGTTCTCCAGGGAATGTTGTGCCAGTAAAAGATGTGGAAAAAAAACCTGTTTTTCAATGCATGATTGGCTCTTCTGCAAATCCAGGTGTTCGAGATTTTGCAATCCCTGCTATGATTGTTCAGGGCAAAAAAACAAAGGATCAAGTTTCTTTTGATATTAATCCATCTTCAAGGCAAGTACTTGAAATTCTGACAGAAGATGGGCATTTGAACAGTTTGATACAAGCTGGTGCGCGTATTCACCAAGCAGGTTGTAATGGATGTATTGGTATGGGCCAAGCGCCGGCTACCAATAAAATTTCTCTTCGAACCAATCCCAGGAATTTTCCAGGTAGATCTGGAACGAAAGAAGATCAGGTGTACTTATGTTCACCTGAGACTGCAGCAGCCTCAGCACTAACTGGTGAAATCACAGACCCAAGGGATCTAAAAATTCCATATCCCAAATTCGAAGAGCCAAAAAAAATTACGATTGTCGATACGCTTACAAGACCATCAAATACGCAAAAGGAATTAATCATGGGACCAAATATTCAAAAACTCCCAACGTTTGATCAATTGTCAGATGATATCGAAGGGCCATGTCTTTTAAAAATGGGAAATAATATTTCAACAGATGAAATTATGCCAGCTGGATCAAAGGTGCTACCCTTTAGATCAAATATTCCAGAAATAAGTAAATTTACCTTTGGACAACTTGATGAATCATATTATGATAGAGCAATGGAGCATCAGGTAACTGGATCTCTTCTTATAGGAGGCTCTAATTATGGACAAGGTTCATCTCGTGAGCACGCTGCTATCTCTCCAAGATATCTCGGTGTGAAAGCTGTGATTGCAAAAAGTTACGCCAGAATTCACCGCAAAAATTTAATCAATTTTGGAATTTTGCCTCTCTACTTCTTATCTAATGAAGACTATAACACCATTGATCAAGATGATGTGTTATCAATTGAAAATGTTAGAAAAGTAATCCAGGGATCCACAGAACTTACAGTTACAAATAAAACCAAAAACAAAACGTTTAAGGTAAAGCATGATTTAACAAGAAGAGACCTCGATTCAGTGCTTGCTGGCGGATTGATTAATTTAACTTTGCAAAAACACTCTTAAGGTTCTGCTGTGATATTATTACTTGCTCGCATTATCATAACAACAATTGTTGTTGTACTCGTTGGTCATCTTATCCCAGGTCTAGAGATCAAAGATACAACAGACGCAATTTTTTTTGGGCTGATCTTAGGAGTGGTAAACTCCGTAGTTCGACCCATTCTAACTCTTTTAACTCTTCCAATAACAATCTTTACTTTGGGGCTTTTTCTACTGGTTATTAATGCCTTTACATTCTGGCTTGCAAGTGAAATTTCATATGGAATACATATCCATACGCTTATGGGTGCAATCATAGGTGGGGCAATAATTTGGGTAAGTGGGTTACTTACCAATCGTCTTATTTGGGATGTAGATATGTATTAGGTTGGTCTTCGCACAGTAAGCTCACTCGACAGATTTTTTAATCTCTTTACAAGTTTCAAATTTATTCGGTATAACTTCTGCCTTTATGAAAACTTAACGCCTTTCGGAGGTAATATTATGGCAGCATCTGCAAGCCCTGTCTCAAATGAAATACGAGATAATAATTTGAGTGATTCAATCGAATCAAGATCATTCGGAGAACTAGTTGTAAATGCTAAATATTTAAAGCAATTAATATCAGAAGTTAAAGCTGATATTAATTATGATGAAGCAAAACAAGCTATTAAAATATTTTTAGACCATTCAGAGAATATTTCTAAAGAAGTTGTTAATAGATCGTCTATTGATCAGCTAGCAGATATATTAGCAAGAGTCGAAAAAATCAAAAATGATTCTGAAACAGTCAGCGATAAAGATTTACTCAAAGATGTAAAGAAACTAAGTTCTTTCACAGCTCACTATAGATCGATGCTAGAATGTGCGCAGATGACTTCTGATGCAATTATACCTCAACTGATATCCAAAATTGAATCTGCGGAACTAACACAAGAGAGAATTAATGCTATAAAATCAGATTTTGCTCTGCTTCGAAATTTTGAGTTTCTCTCTGTTGAAACAAAGGAAGTAAGAGATCTTGCTGCAGACTTTTTCGCACGCGCAGAGACAGCAATTACAGAGAAAGCTGCAGCTGATCGAAAAGAGGAATCCTTACAACAAATTTTTCAGCTTGCAAATGTATTTAATTTACTAGGTGATACTCCAAACCAAGCTGAAATTGAAAGGGCAAAGGCAAGTGTTAAAAAAGTATTGGAGGAGGCAATTTCTGTCGAATTATTGAGTGGAGTTGATCTTGAAGAATTGCTTGTATTATCTTCAGATGAAGAAGAGGCTGATACAGCTGACACGTCCTTTATGATTCAAGCATTCTCAACTATCAAAGACGGTGTCATTGATTTTCTTAAAGAAAATGATTTTGATGTTGAAAATTCTAATGGAATTATGACAATTAAGCAAAGACGCGAAGAAGAAATATTAAGTGAAACAGAATCAGTAGAACCGATTGAAGATGGTTTTGGAACTGATGTTGTTGAAACCAGCGATGATCAGAATATAAATTTTTCAGAGATTTTAAATGATTTAGGTAATTTGGAGAATAACTTAGTGAGTCTAACTGGAAATGCTGATTTTGCTGCGACAGTTGCTAAATATATGAATGGCAACCCTAATGCTCTTTTACCAGCAGTTAAAATTGCTGTTGCAAGCGAGGAAGATCTTTTTAATTATGTCAGAGAACAGCTTGACATTACAGGAGAGCTTCTAGTCACAGATGACAATGTAGAGGAAATAATCCAACTAGTTGCAAGTTGTACGATTGCAAATGCAACTTTCTAATCCGTAGGAAAAATTGCAATTGATTCAAGGCGTAAATTTGATTTACGCCTTTTTTAAACTTGCTTAAATATTCACTGATTTGAAAACCGAGTTGAAGCAAATGTCTCAATGTTATTTTATATAGTTTCAGTAAACTAGCGGTTTTTTTAACTTCCAAGAACTTGTAATTCTCTAACACTCAAATCATGGTATCTCAGTGCTCAAACAAAGTAATCACACTTGCAAAAAAAACACGTCAAATATTTGACCAGTATAAATAATTAAAAAAATAATAAATATAAAATATTTTTTTAGTAAACAGCCTTTTACAAGTAAAATATTTAATCAATGTTTTCATTAAAAAGTATTTTAAAAAAAGAACCTATTAAATAACATCTCTGCCCCAATAAAAATCAAAGGAGAAAATTATGGCTACTACGAATTTAAGTTTTGATGGAAAGGGTTTCCGTTCATTTAAGAATGAAGTTGTTCCAGATGGATTTGAGTTAAAATCGAGGGAATTTACAAACGCCGTTTCAACTCTGAAGTGCACGAATATAAGACTTTTTTGAAAGGTGGTCAAATACCTCTATCGGAGTCCTATATTCTAACACTTTTCGGGGTCTATTGTTAAGAAGATCCTCTACTATTTGAAGTTCCTCATCTG
>JAJFMH010000087.1 GCA_021772245.1 Chlamydiota bacterium
CCTTTTATGGAACCAGGCGGATTACCGCCTGGTTAAAAACGCAAGGGTGCCATGTGAACCGGAAAAGAATCCAACGGCTCATGAGACTAATGGGGTTGGAAGGGATCTGTCCGAAGAGGAATCTAAGCAAAGGAGATAAAAAGCATAAAATTTACCCTTATCTACTGAGACATCTGGAGATCACTCACTCGAATCAAGTCTGGTCCACAGACATAACCTATGTGAAGATGCGAGGAGGATTTATGTACCTCACTTCAGTGATGGACTGGTATAATCGTTACGTTCTTTCGTGGAAGCTTTCCAATAGTCTAGAGCAAAGCTCTAGTATAGAAGCTCTTGAGGAAGCACTGGAGAAGGGAAGGCCAGAGATCTTCAATACGATCAAGGATCTCAATTTACAAGTGAGCGGTATACAGAATTATTTAAAAATTTAAATGAAAAATGATTAACATTTCCAGTCCAAAATACAAAAATATTTTTACATGTTTGAGTCTTTGATAGTGCGTAGGTGGATCATAGCTTAAACTTATCTACATATCGATAAATAGTTTATCTTGGATAGAAATTAATATTCCTCAAGGCCTTCTTGAAACGTTGTTTCTTGGGCAAGGAATTCTACGATTTCCCTGATGACAGTAATTGTGGCTTCTTTTAATTGATCTAAGTCTGCATATAGTACTTCATCTATTTCATCTTGGGAACAGTCTCGCTTAAAATCAGGTGAAAGCTCTTCACATATACGGTATATGGGATCCATTCCAAACATTGAGCGTAGAAATGTAAGTTCCTCTTGAAAATTTTTCTCGATAGGAATGTCTTGTAATATGAAATCAAGGCCGTAAATTTGTTTGAGGGTTTGCTCTACGTTACTGTATAAAAGTTGATCGATTTCTACCTGTGAAGATGATGTATTAAAAACAGGATTGAGTCTACTGCACAGGCAATATATTGGTTGCATTCCAAAGCTGCTTTTAATGTGAATAAGTAGTTCATTGAGCTTTTCTAAAGGTTCAATATTTTCAGCGAGTTCTGGTAGCAAAGGAAACAAGGGAGTAGACCACCTTTCATTTGCACCATCAAGATATAATATTTCTGAGGTTGGGCTATTATGATCAGACCTAGTCATAACTTTGCAACCTTTCAGGCCAAACATTGCTCCCGTATGAATTTCTAATGGTCTTACAAATTTTGTGCAGCGAATACCTTTAAGGTTCGGAGCATGAATAAAGGAAAAAGGTGGGAGTCCAGTAAGATTACTATTTGAAATATTAAGCTCTTCTAAAGCTGTACATCCAACTAAAATCTCTGGGTCAAAATTTTGTAGTTGGGTACCTCCTAAATTCAATTTTTTTAAGTTTTTACAATCAAAAAATGCTCTTGGTTCGATATTTTTTACTGGTGAGAGATATAGGCTAATTGTCTTAAGATTATTACAACGTGCAAATGTTGTAGAGCTTACTCTTCTGTTATCAAGCGCAATTATGGTTTCTAGATTCGGGAAATAATGGAGGAAATTACACGGTATAGAATTAACAACTAACTCCTGAATTTTTGATAGATGATGTATCAGATTTTCTGATGGAGCTGCAAAAATCCTTCTGATTTCTTGCGAAATTAATGGATATATATTTTCATCAAGTGCGCTTTGGAGGGAGGGGCTTAGTTCAAGGATTGCAGTTTGGAGTTCTTGTGGGAAATTTCCAAATAGATCATGTAAGCTTATACCATCTTGGATTTCCAACAGTTGGTCATAAATTCTACCAATAGGTGCTAATGGATTTGATGCGGACAGATAAATTTGATTAGTTTCCTTGTCCCACATCTGAAGTGCATCTTTCTTATTGTTTGGACTTAGATATGGAATTTGGTTTGGGTCATTGCAACAATTCTTAAATTGCTCTTCATTATGAATGTTTATTCCCATTTCTCTTACAAGGAGAAGTTTTATATATATTCCTAATCGAGTAATTGGGTGTTCGTGAATCAAATCTGAAAAATGAGGTGTAAGTTCGGTTTCATTTAATTGATCATAAAAAAGTGAGCAAAAAGATAGAACCGTTTCTAAATGAGTAAGCCTTTCAATAAGAATTGATTCGTCAACTAGAAATTCATTTTTTTGCGTATGTTCAACACATAAAGCAACAAGTAGACTTAATTCCTTTTTTAATTGTGAGAACCTGTTTCCGCAATATTGATTCATTTGACCGGTAATATTTTGACTTAATTTTCGAAGTGCTGGAGATACTAGATTACTTGCACTGACATTATCATTACTTGAAAAATTCAGAACTGTGCCTTCGGTTTCGCTATCTTCAGAATCTGATATCATCACGCCTTCAGGCAAAACATATCTACTCTCATGTTTCTTGATTATTTTATCAAAGGCGTTGTTTATCCTATAAAGTCCTTCAAGAGTCAGATTGAGATGTTCGAACGCTTTTGGGCAATTTCTTTGTAGATATAACGACTCATCTTGACGCGCATTATTCCGTAGTAGGGAGCAAACCTTTTGGACGGTTGCAAAGTCCTTAACAGGAAGCATAAGTAGAATTTGAGATACAATGTCATCTGACAAGGAATAAAAGCCTGTTTGAGCATTCACGTTATGTGTAGGTAATATTGCCATATACGTAACCTTAATTATGTTTTTATAATAACTTATGTAATTATTATAGCATAAGGTTGCTTAATTATAAATTATATTTTTAATTAACGTAGGTTGTTGATGTTTAGAAGAGTAGGCGTTGGTGGTGATCTGGCAAATGACTTTAGATTGAATTAGGGCCAGATTACTCTGGCCCAGGAAATTGAGCTACTTAGCTCTTTTTCTCTCATTTTCTTTGAGAAGTCTTTTTCTAATACGAATAAAATTTGGTGTGATCTCAACGAGTTCATCATCTTGTATAAAATCGATCGCATTCTCTAATTTAAGGGGTATAGGAGGTGTTAAGACAATAGCTTCATCTGTACCAGAAGACCTAACATTTGTGAGTTGCTTTTCACGAGTAACGTTTACAACTAGGTCATTTTCACGGTTGTTTTCACCGATGATCATTCCCTCATAAACTTCTTCGGTAGGTTTTACAAATAGAGATCCACGCTCTTGGAGTGTAAATGCAGCATATCCAGTTGCTTTACCGCTACAAATAGAAATAAGTGCGCCTTTTTTTCTTCCAGGAATTGGTCCTTTATGTGGAGCAAAGGAATCAAAAATAGAAGTTAGAATCCCTTTACCACGAGTAATGGTTAGAAACTCATTTCTATAACCAATCAGACCGCGAGTTGGCATCAAGAAAGAAAGTGTTGTTACGCCGTGCTCATTTGTTGTGAGATTTTGCATTTCACCTTTTCTACGGGACAGTTCTTCGATAATTGTTCCTGAAAACTCTTCAGGTACTTCTAAGTGAACTCGCTCGATTGGCTCAGATTTCACACCATCAATTTGTTTAAAAACAACGTGGGGTTTAGAGATTGTAAATTCAAAGCCTTCTCTTCGCATAGCTTCGATAAGAACAGCTAAGTGAAGCTCACCTCTTCCACTAATCTGAATAGCGTCATCTCTACCTTCTACTTCATTAATATTCAGTGAAATGTTTGCTCGTTTTTCTTTTTGTAAACGATCTTTGATTTTGTTCATGGTAACATGTTTACCATCTTTTCCAACAAATGGACCCGAATTTACCATCATTTCAATAGAGAGTGTTGGTTCACTTAAGTCGATTGGGGGGAGTTGCTCTTTAATTTCTGAGTTACAAAGTGTATCTCCGATCATAACTTCTGGCGCGCCAGAAATACTTACAATATCACCCGCGTAAGAATCTTCTACTTCGATTTTTTTAAGTCCCAAATAACCTTCAAGCTTAACTGCCTTGTGTTGAGTTGTTTTACCATCACTGTTAATAACATTAAACATGTCACCTTTTGTGATTTTTCCCTCTAAAATTCTGCCCGTCGCTTGTCTACCTAAGTAGTCATCATATGAGATGGTGCTACATTGCATCAGAAAAGGAAGGTCTGGGTTTCCCGGAGGCGCTGGTGACGCCTCTACGATCAAATCAAAAAGTGGTTTCATGTCTTTGGAATCATCATCAATTTCTTTTTTTGCAAAACCAGAAAGTCCAGATGCGTAACAGTGCGTAAAGTCGAGCTGCTCATCAGTTGCTCCAAGTTCAACAAAGAGATCAAATGTTTTATTTAATGCTTCTTCAGGATTTGCATGGGGTCTGTCGATTTTATTCAGTACAACGATTGGATTTAAGCCCATTTTTAGAGCTTGGGAGAGTACAAATCTTGTTTGGGGCATTGGACCCTCTTGCGCGTCGATTAGGAGCACAACAGAGTTTACCATTCCGAGTATTCTTTCTACTTCACCTGAGAAATCAGCATGTCCAGGTGTATCGATAATATTAATTTTATAATCATTATAATAAATACTTGTATGCTTTGCATAAATAGTGATCCCACGCTCTTTTTCAAGTTCGTAAGAATCCATAGCGCGTTCAGGTACAGCCTCGTTATCACGGAAGATGTTAGATTGCGCGAGCATACTATCTAGCATGGTCGTTTTACCATGGTCAATGTGCGCAACGATTGCGATATTTCGGATTTTTTCCGCGTGATATTTCGGCTGATTCATAACTTTTTTTTACCTTTTGTTGAAAATAGCCCATCACAATAGCAAACAAATTGATTAATTTGTAGAACGCATTTTCGCGCTTTTCTCAAAAAATGTACTTGCTTTTTGCAGAGCAAAAGTCTTGTTTGAAAAAACGGGAAATAAATTACTTATATTTAGTAGTTAAAGGATTTATTTGATAGAAAAAAGCGAGTGAGAAAATCATTTTTATATATCGCAAGAAATGTTATGATTTCGGTTATGATCTTTGGGGTGAAAAAGAACTTTTGTAGTAATTCTTGACTAATTTAATTTTACGCCGCTATAGTCCAAAAATCAGGCAAACGGGTGAAAAATTAGGATGGATTTTTCAAGTGGCAAGAATTCCTAAAAATTACCAGGGTAAAAATAAAACCAGCAGAAATTTGCAAGACCTTCTTCCTAGATTATTGAAAAAAGTGAATGAAGTTCATGCAGAGAGGGGTGATGTAATCATTCCTAGTTGGCCAAAAATTATAGGTGAAAAACTGGCTCCTATGGCTCGGGCAGTAGCTTTTAAAGAGGGAGTGTTGTATGTCAAAGTCAATAATTCCACGCTTTTTAGTTTGCTTTGCCAACATGAAAAGCCAAGATTGCTAAATAAACTGCGAAAGCAGTTTCCATCGTGTAAGATTATAACGATCAAGTTTCAGATGGGTTAATACGTTGCACAAATATGATTGAAGGATAAGAATGAGCATGACAAAAGAGAAAGAGTACGACGCAAGTTCGATTACCGTTTTAGAAGGATTGCAAGCGGTAAGAGAGCGTCCCGGTATGTACATCGGTGATACCAATTCAGGCGGTCTTCATCACTTGGTGTATGAAGTCGTTGATAACTGTATCGATGAAGCCATGGCAGGCCATTGTGATTCGATTCGAGTAACCATTCATGAAGATAATTCAAT
The DNA here is from genome assembly GCA_021772245.1 of Chlamydiota bacterium. Lineage (GTDB taxonomy): Bacteria > Chlamydiota > Chlamydiia > Chlamydiales > Simkaniaceae > JAJFMG01. The sequence goes on from JAJFMH010000087.1 coordinate 5,563, forward strand.
ATCCGTTGAAGATAATGGTCGTGGAATTCCTGTTGGAAAGCACGAAAAGGAATCTAAAAAGCAAGGAAGAGATGTATCTGCAACTGAAGTTGTAATGACAATTCTTCATGCTGGTGGAAAATTTGATAAAGATACTTACAAGGTCTCTGGTGGTCTTCATGGCGTTGGTGTTTCCTGTGTGAATGCTGTATCAAAAAAATTAGAAGTACAAGTTAATAAGGATGGTTTTTTTCATTCGATATCTTTCGCTCGTGGAAAAGTTACAAGTCCTCTGAAAAAAGGGGAAAAGACGAATAAAAGAGGTACAAAAGTTACTTTTTGGCCAGATGATCAGATTTTTTCAGTATTAGTATACGAACATGATATTCTTCTAAAAAGACTTAGAGAGCTTGCTTTTTTAAATCGCGGGATTACAATTTACCTCGATGATGAAAGAGATCCAGACAAAGATGAAATTGCATTTAAATACGACGGTGGAATTGCCTCCTATGTAAGCTACCTTAATGAAAATAAGTCAGCTCTTTTTGAAAAACCTGTATACATTTCAGGCGCAAAAGAACTCCATGATGGTCCACTTGAATTTGAAGTGGCTATGCAGTGGAATGGCACTTACTCTGAATCTATTTTCTCATATGTAAATAACATTTCCACAAAGCAAGGTGGAACACATGTCACGGGTTTTTCTACAGCTCTTACAAGAGTTTTAAATCAGTATATCAAAAGTAATAACCTGCTTCGCAATAGCAAAGTGTCTGTTACTGGAGATGATATGCGAGAGGGGCTTACCGCAGTTCTTTCAGTTAAAATTGCGAACCCGCAATTTGAAGGTCAGACCAAGCAAAGACTTGGAAACAGTGAAGTAGCATCTGTTGTACAACAAATTGTGGGTGAAGAGTTTTCTACCTATCTAAATGAAAATCCAAGTATTGCTAAGACCATTATTGAAAAGTCTATTTTAGCAGCGCAAGCAAGAGAAGCTGCTAAAAAGGCAAGAGAGTTAACGCTACGAAAAACAGTCCTTGATAGCGGTAGACTTCCTGGAAAACTTACAGATTGCCAAGAAAAAGACCCTGAAAAATGTGAAATCTACATTGTTGAGGGAGATTCTGCGGGAGGTTCTGCAAAATCTGGTAGGGATCGTAGATTTCAAGCAATTTTGCCCATTCGGGGTAAGATCATAAATGTTGAAAAAGCAAGACTTGATAAGGTTCTTAAAAACGAAGAAGTTGGAACTATGATATCTGCATTTGGTTGTGGTATTGGAAAGAACAACTTCAACTTAGAAAAATTGCGCTATCATAAAATTATTATCATGACGGATGCGGATGTGGATGGATCTCATATTAGAACTTTGCTTCTGACCTTTTTCTATCGTCATATGCCAGCGCTTGTAGAAAATAATTATATCTACATTGCAAGACCCCCACTTTACAGGGTAAAAAGAAAGAAAGTGTCTAGATATATCCACTCAGAGCATGAAATGGATGAGTATCTGCTAGGTCTTGGAATAAGTGATATTAGTTTAAGACTTGCATCCCAAAATGAATTGATTGAAAAAGATCAAGTCAAAGATTTGATGCAGGCAATATTAGAAGTTGAAACCCTCATTGCGGTTATTGAGCGAAAAGGAGTTCCTTTTAGAGAATTTCTTGCTGCGAAAAATGAAGAAGGAAAACTACCCAAATATTTAGTTCACCTATCTGATAAAAATAAGTTTGTTTACTCTCATGATGAATTTGCTGAGATTAAGAAAATTGATGAAGAGTATCAAAGAGGGCAGCATGAACAGACCTTAGAATCCATTCCTGAAGGAGAGCGAACCGAAGCAATGAAAGAGTTTACTCTTAAATCTTTACCTTTCTTAGAACTTTTTGAAGAAGAAAAACTAAGTAATTTAAAAGATAGGTTGTCACAGTTTGGATTTGCTTTCGATAATTACCTCAAAGCTGATGGAAAATTGCTTGATATTATCGAAGAAGATGAAACTGAAAATCCTATGTATACTCTTAGAGAAATTATCGATTTCTTAAGAGTCAATGGAAGAAAGGGAATTGAGATTCAAAGATATAAGGGTCTTGGTGAAATGAACGCGGATCAGCTATGGGAAACTACTATGGATCCTGTTAAACGAACACTTGTAAAAGTAACCTTGCCAGATGCTGTTGCAGCTGATCAAATGTTTACTATGCTTATGGGAGAAGAGGTTGCTCCTCGTCGAGCCTTTATTGAAAGTCACGCTCTTTCTGTCAAAAACTTAGATATATAGAGGAAATAAATATGTCATATACTGAAGGTGAAAAAATTCTTCCTCGAAATGTAGAAGAGGAGATGAAAGAAAGTTACTTACGCTACTCGATGTCTGTAATTATTTCCAGAGCGCTTCCCGATGTTCGTGATGGATTAAAACCATCTCAGCGTAGAGTACTTTATGCAATGAGACAGTTGAATCTATCTCCGGGTGCAAAGCACCGGAAATGTGCTAAAATTTGTGGTGATACATCTGGGGATTTTCACCCACATGGTGAATCTGTCATTTATCCAACTCTTGCAAGAATGGCTCAACATTGGGTGATGCGTTACCAGCTCATTCAGGGACAAGGAAACTTTGGGTCTGTAGATGGTGATCCACCAGCTGCTATGCGTTATACGGAAGCCCGTCTTACCAAAGCTTCTATGGCTCTTATGGAAGATCTCGATAAAGAAACCGTTGAGCATGTTCCAAACTATGATGAAACTAAGAAAGAGCCAACGGTATTTCCAGCAAAATTCCCAAATCTTCTTTGTAATGGATCATCTGGAATTGCTGTTGGTATGGCGACAAATATTCCTCCACACAATCTCAATGAATTGATTGCTGCTACAACTTTACTGATAGATAATCCAAATACAACTGTAGATCAGATCATGGAAGTAATGCCAGCGCCTGATTTCCCATCAGGTGGAGTTATTTGTGGTTATCGTGGAATTAAAGAAGCATTCCATACTGGGCGTGGAAAACTAACACTACGTGGTTTACTTCATGTAGAAGATGTTGGATCAACGGATAGACAAAAAATCATCGTGGACGAAATTCCCTACAATGTGAATAAATCAAGGTTAATCGAAAGAATAGCTCAATTGATTAATGACAAAGCAATCACTGGTATTGCTGATCTTCGTGATGAATCTGATAAAGATGGAATGAGAATTTCAATCGATCTCAAAAGAGGTGAAATTCCAGATGTGATCATTAACCAGCTGTATAAATTTACAGATCTGCAAGTAACATTTGGTTGTAACATGTTAGCTCTGGATAAAGGGCTTCCACGAGTAATGAATATTAAGCAGCTGATTACTCCTTGGATTGATCATCGTATAGAAGTCGTAAGAGCTAGAACCCGTTTTGAGCTTAACAAAGCCGAAGCTAGAGCTCATGTTTTGGAAGGGTACTTAAAAGCGTTAGATCATTTAGATGATGTTGTGAAACTGATTCGTAAATCAAATGATAAAGAAGAAGCGAAAAGAGAACTTATTGCTCGATATGAATTTACAGAGCGGCAAGCAACAGCTGTTCTAGAACTTCGCTTATACCAACTGACTGGACTTGAGAGAGAGAAGCTTGAAAAAGAATACGAAGAGCTGCAAAAGAAAATTGCAGAGCTTCGTGCTATTTTAGCAAGTGAGCTTCTAGTTCGAGGTATTATCAAAGATGAGCTTGATGAAATTCAGAAAAATAACAAGTCTGATCGTAAGACACGTATCATTGCAGCTGAAGGGGAGTTCCAAATGGAAGACCTTATTGCAGATGAGCAAGTAATTATTACGATTTCTAATGATGACTATATCAAGAGAATGCCCATTGGAACCTTCAAAGAGCAAAAGCGTGGAGGACAGGGAGTCATTGGAATGGATATGAAAAAAGAATCTGATGTTTTAAAAGATGTATATGTTGCATCGACACATGATCATATCCTAATTTTTACATCTCTTGGTAGATGCTATTGGCTTAAAACTTGGGAGATTCCAGAAGGTTCTCGCCGAACTAAGGGAAGACCACTTGTAAATCTTTTGCAGGGCTTATCTGAAGGTGAAAATATAGCAGCAGTTCTTCGCGTAAAATCTTTTGAAGATGCAGCTTCTATTTTACTTGTTACAAAACAAGGCGTTGTAAAGAAAACATTGCTCGATGCTTTCTCTAACCCACGTAAGAAAGGTGTTTATGCGATAAACATCGATGAGGGTGATGAAGTGATTTCAGCGAAGCTTGTGTCTGAGGACAAGCAGATTATGCTGTTTACAAGAGCTGGGATGGCAGTGCGATTTGAAGAGTCTCTTATCCGGCCTATTGGTCGAGTTGCAAGGGGCGTTCGCGGCGTAAAACTTAAAGACAGTAACGATAGAGTTGTTTCATGTGAAGTTGTAGATGGACAAGAATCTATCCTAGTTGTTTGTGAGAATGGTTTTGGAAAACGATCTACAGTAGATAACTTTAGACAAACGAACCGAGGTGGCGTTGGAGTTCGCTCTATCATTACAAGTAAACGTAATGGAGCCGTTGTTGGAGCAATTTCTGTGTGCGATCAGGATAGTATTGTTTTGATGTCATCTGGTGGTCAAACAGTACGCGTTCCAGCAAGTGATCTTCGCGTAATGGGAAGATCGACTCAGGGTGTAAAAATTGTAAACCTTCGCATTGATGATATCTTAGTGGGTGTACAAAAAATAGAACATATTGAAGAAGCCGAAGAGAGTGAAGAAACCGATGCCTAAAGGGCTATTTCTTACCTTTGAAGGGGGAGAAGGTGCTGGCAAGTCGACCATTATCGATAGACTTTATGTGCGCTTATCAAACCTTGGTTTAGATGTCGTTAAAACCAAAGAGCCAGGAGGTACACCTCTCGGCTCTTTGGTTCGTAACCTCTTACTTCATCTTGATGAAAAAATGTCATCTAAGTCAGAGCTTTTTCTATATTTAGCAGATCGCTCCCAGCATGTAGAAACAGTAATTTTACCAGCGCTTGATGCTGGAAAAATTGTTTTGTGTGATCGCTATACAGATTCAACAATAGCATATCAAGGGGCTGCTAGATCATTTGATCTTGAGCTTATGAAACAGTATTGCAATTTTGCCACAAGTTCACTGACTCCCGATTACACATTTTTTTTAGATGTTGATCCCAAAGTGGGCATTGCCCGCGCAAAAAAGCAAAGCGCAGGTTTTGACCGTATTGAAGAAGAGGATATTTCTTTTCATCAAAAGGTCTATCAAGCTTATCAAAACCTGATCCAAAAGGAAGAAAAGAGATTTTTAGTCGTTGATGCTTCTCAAAAACCGGATGATGTGTTTCACTTAAGCATTGAAAAGCTTAGACCTATTCTAAAAAAACTATATGACATTTCTATCTGAAAATACTCTTCAGCAAAGTGGCGCTCAAAAATTAAAGCGTCTCTTACAAAATAACTCCTACGCAAATACTTATCTTTTTGCATCATCAGACTATCTCTTACTTGACCAGCTAGCATTATTGTTTGCTAATGACTTGCTCCTATCTAATACGCCTACAGCTCGAGCTAAACTAGAGGCTGGCAATCATCCTGATATTTTTCATTTTTACCCCGAGGGTAAAAAAGCACTTCATAAGATGGATGGCATGCTATCTATTGTCAAAAATGCGCAAAGCAGCCCATTTGAAGGGGCATACAAGGTCTTTATTATACATCACGCGGACAGAATGCTTCCTTCCTCTTCTAACGCCCTTTTAAAGGTTCTTGAAGAGCCTCATGAAAAAACAATCTTTCTTCTTCTATCAACCCAAAAAGAAAAGATTCTTCCAACGATTTTATCGAGGTCCTTTGAAGTGGACTTTGCTCCGCTATCTACAGATGAAATGAAATCATATATGGAGGCGAACTTTGAAGAAGATAAAAATATCCCAGAGCTTTTACATAAAGCTCATGGATCTCTTTCTAAACTAGAGTATTTGATTGAAGACCCTACAAAGTCCACTCTTTTAGAGTTATTACTTGCAAGCGCATCTGGAGATCTTATATTAAAATACAAGAAGCTTGCACAGCTTGATGAGTATTACACAGAAAACACCAATGAGCTTTCGTATCACATTTATCTAGATTATCTTTTTGAAGAGATTGGATTTTTTTATAGGGATTTGTACTTACTTAAAATGGGTATAGAGCGAGACCAGCTTTACTTTAAAGAGAACTATGAGCAGTTACAGACTCTTAGTCTACAATCAAACCATTCCCTCGAAAAAGTCATGGATGTCATAGGTTCTTCCAAGGAAACTGTGGATTACAATATTCGACTTTCTGTTATCTTGGATCAGGTATTAAGTAATTTATTTTAAATAAAATATTTAATTTCCTTATTCTGTTTTAATAAAATCTATATTGCACTTCAGCAATTCCCGCTGAATCAGAGTTAGATAATAACTCCCTGTTCGTAGACTCATCTGTAAATTTTGATTCTTTAGCACCATCTTCAATTGATACAACTTCGGTTGAGTCTCGAGGGGGAGCGAAAGATTCATCTTCTATCTCAAAGTCATTGGAAGTCAAAATTCCAGCGGGAATTGCTGATTGCACTTCGAGGTTCGAAGGGGCTCGAAAAAATGGTGGAATTATTTTAGAAGATCCAGAGTATGGAGAAAACAACTTCAAACTAAACACATCCAAGGGGATCAAAGCGATTGAGATCTTCTTCAATAAAAAAAGATTCGCTTTTCAAATCGAATCAAGAAGAGAAAAAAGAAAATTCAATGATCTTTGCAGCGCAATTTAAAGCGAGAATGGTGGAGATGCAATTGAAACAAATGATCTAGAATACGGCAAAAACAATATGATTCTGCTGCTATTTTTCGAGCGATCAATACTACAAATTCCGAAATAGAGAAGAGTTGAAATTTTTTTCTAGGTTGGGATTAAGTTGTTAAATATTGCTCAATTTGTCTAGCTAAAAATGGCATATCAGAAAGAGGTTCATTATGACTCTCTGGTATCCCGATGAATGTTTTATGTTCTTTTGGACAGCTTGGATCATCTAGAAGAGCTTTCGCAAGTGAGGCTCTTACTGCGATTATACCATCATCAATAATGTTTAGACTATTTTTTAGAATTGTATATTTACCGCCACTTGCTGTTTGTAAAATGATTTCTGGAGCTTGAAGAGACTTAGAAGACTGCGTAGAATCGATATTCCATCCCATAATACTTACAAGAGTGCCAATTAATGGAATAGGAAATATAGTTTCAGCTGTTTTACTTAAGTCAGAAAAAGTTCGACTTTTGACAAATACGTAGTTGATATCCTCTTTAAGAGTATGATCCCTCAAAGCTTCACCTTGAGCGCCTCCACCAATGGAGTGACCATATCCAATGATTTCTCTGGCTCCTAGACCATTTTCGCCATCTTCTAAGAAAGTAAGCATGGCGCGATAGGCTTTTGCCATTGCAGCTCGATTAGGACTTCCTGTAGATGCTCCAACTCCTGCGTAATTAAAAACTAAGGCATTTGAATTTGTTTCATCAAGAAAGTTTTGGAAGTCAGGTCTTTCAAGCTTTGTTTCATCAAGCTTTGTTTCATAAAACTCTCCATTTCCATTAGAGGCGAGAGTCCATCTTTGATTGCCAAGAGTTGACTCTTTTCCCATGATACAAGCATCTATTTGGTTTCCATCAACTTCGATGGTAAGTCTTTTATATTTCCAGTCTGTTTGCAGATTAACGTTTTCTCTAAAAATATTTGGATATTCTGCGCCGTGTGGATAACGGTACTGGTTCGCCGCTGGTAGAAATGCTATTTTTCCAGCAAAAGAGTGAAGCCAATTATAGATAGCCAGTGGAAAAAAAACATAGGATAAGTATTCCATGTGTAGCTAGTCGGAAGAGCGACTCTTGAGGTGAAATCACTTTGTGTTGCTTCTAGATAATTTGATTTATAATAGAAGGCATCTGGTCCAGTAAGTAGTTGTTCAAAGGAGTTCACAGAAGTATACTCTGTAGATAATACTGCACCGCTCATAAAATAGCCTTGTTTAAAGTTGTTTTGCAGGAATGATATATTTTTATTCTATTTAACGCCAACAACAAAATTGAAATAGAATAAAATTATATTGTATGGTTTTTTTGATTAAATTTGATTTTAAATGGTAAAAAACATGTATTTAATTACATATTTTTCAGTTATTTACGGTTTATTCGGCTTTAAATTTTAAATATATTTGTTGATATAAAAATAATTTTTATTATATATATAAAAGTATGCGTTACTTTTACGTGTTTATAACTTTTAAAGGTTTATTATGAAAAAGATTGATTGTCTATGTTGTTTATTACTTGTTCTCGGTGGTCTTAACTGGGGATTAATAGGTTTCTTTGATTTTAACTTACTATCTTATCTCTTCCGTGAGACCTGGATTGTAAGAGTTCTTTATGTATTTATCGGTTTTGCTGGTGTTTATCACGCAGTTGCTTGGAAATCAGTACATAAAAGAAACAAGTAATTCAATTTACATGTTCACATTTAGGAAGGGCTCATAGTTTCTATGGGCTCTTTCGCTTTTCCATCATGAATCTCAAATGTCTTAGTCGCTACTATATTTCCAGCTGAGGGTGTTGAAACAAATACCTGCTTAAGAGTTGAGAGTTCTTTTAAAAGGGACTCATTTCTGCTGGGGTCTAAATGAATTTCAAAATCATCAATACAAAAGGGTATATCCATCGAGAAGAATTTCGATGTGATCTGATGTTGAGCTAGGCGTAAAGAAGAGAGCAAGATCCTCTTTTGCCCCTCAGATGCAAATGACTTAGCTTCTTTGTCTTGAAAAGTAAAAAGAATATCGTCTCGGTGTGGCCCGATAAGTGTGCTTTTTAAGATAAACTCTTTTTCACGGTTTTTTTTATAAATGGACAAAATGGCTTGTTGTAGATCTGTTTCTAAAGAGATACTCGGCTTATATTCAAGAGTATACTCTCTTGTGGTATCAAAAAGAGCTTTAGATATAGGAATAATAGCGTCATTAAGTTTATCAATCTCTTCATTACGCTTTTGCATGATGTAGACCGAGGACGCTGCCATAATTGCTTCAAAAGGATCCAAACTTGCAGTTTGTTTGAGTTTAAGAAGAGTGTTTCGTTGTTTCATGGCTCGATAGAATCTAATCAGGTGATGCATGTAGAGTGGGTCACGTTGCCCAATATCAAGATTTAGAAATTTTCGTCGCTCTTGAGGAGATCCCATAATCAGACACAGATCTTTTGGAGAAAAAAGAACAGTTGGCATGATACCAAGAAGGCTTGCAAAGCTTGGCAGGCTGGTTGCATTGTAAGTGATTTTTTTCTCATTTTTATCAAATCCCATCTTGAGGGTTTGATCAATCCCATTTTTGGTGAAAAGGATTTCTAAGTAAAACGAAGATTCTCCCTCTTTAATCAGATCTGTATATTTGGAGGTGCGAAATGATCTACCCGTAGTAAGTAGGTATATCGCTTCTATCAGGTTTGTTTTTCCAGCGCCGTTATCTCCTCGGATTACATTTATCCCTTCAGAAAAGGTAAATTTTTCTCCTGCGTAATTTCTGAAATTTCGCAAGAGAAGAGAGCGGATAATCATCTTAAGTTGTAGCCATGGAAGTAAGTCTCATAGGAAGAATAACAAAGACAGCTTTAGAGGAGTCAGTTATTAATCCTGGATTATATGGACTTGATAATCCGAGGATTACTGTTTCACCTTTCGAGTGGCGTAGTATATCTAGAAAATGAGAAGGGTTAAATGCAATTTCAAAGGTTTCTCCTGAATAATCTACTGGCATAGAGACATTACCTTCTCCAAACTCAGAGCTTGCGCCGGTGAGCTTTAGTTCCCCATGGGTAAAGATGAAATGCACGGGTTGGGAAGATACAAATAGTGATATCTGTCTTAGAAGAGAAATAAGCTCTTCCTTATGAAGGTGGATCTTGATTTCACTCTCTTGTGGAATAACTTTTTCTACATCTGGATATTTTCCAGAAAGAAGCTTTGTAATAAGAAGCGTCGATCCACATTCAACAGCTACTTGATCTTCTAGTAAAAAGCATTGCAAAGATTCTTTGGCATCTAAAATTTTAGTTAATTCTTCTACAGCTTTAATCGGAATGATATGCTGACTAGCAAGAGATTTAGAAAAATCGATTTCTGTTTTTACTTTAGCAAGCCTTTTTCCATCGGTTCCGATAAAGGTTGCAAGTTTGTCATCGAGTTGCATAAGTGTTCCATTAAGAACTTGTCTATTGTCATCACGGGCTACTGCAAAAGCAGTTGTCCCAAACATTTCCTTTAAAAGATCACTTTTCATGGTAAATTGCTCTGCAGAACTCACTTCAGGGAATGCAGGAAATTCTTCCGCGCTCATTCCATTGAATTTGAAAGTAGAAGTTCCTGAGATTACATTTGCAATCAAAGATTCATTAGAATTGATCTCTATCTCACTTGTTGTAAGCTCTCTAATAAGTTGGAAAAATCTTTTTGCTGGTAGTGCTATTGATCCTTCAGTAAGGACCGTTGCTGGCATTTGCGTTTTCATGCTGACAGTCAGATCTGTAGCAGATAAAGTTAACTTATTATCTTTAGCTTCAATCAAGATATTAGAGAGGATATTAATTGCAGGTTTGGTAGGAACAATTCCCTGAATTTTACTGATTTCATCTGCGAGTAATGACCTAGAAACGGCAAATTTCATATCTGATTTTCTCCCTAAAATTAAGAGTACTTTGAATTTTTCATCATAGAAGAGAGCGATAAAATAATGCTAACAAAAAGTAGCTCTTACTGCTCTTTCATGGAACGTTCAATTGACCTTGATTGTTCTCGTTTTTTAATTGCTTCTCGCTTGTCATACTTTTTCTTACCACGAGCTGTTGCAATCTTTACTTTTACATAGCCTTTTTTGAGATACATAGATAGGGGAATAATGGTAAGACCCCTTTGTTCCAAAGCTTTTTTAAACTTGGAAATTTCTTTTTTATGAAGAAGAAGTTTTCTTGTTCTTTTTTCTGCGTGATTAAAGGTATTACCAAATTTATAGGGAGCAATGGAGGCGTTTTTTAAAAAAGCTTCATTGTTATCAATAACAATAAAAGCATCTTGCAAGTTTCCACCATGATCTCGCAAAGATTTAATTTCAGTTCCTTGTAAAACGATGCCAGCTTCTAAGGTATCTAATACCTCATAGTCATGGAAGGCTCTTCGATTCGAAACTAAGTCATTATTTTTAGCTTTTGCCATATGGGTCATATCTTTTGATTGAACCTACATTATGACATGTATTTTAGGATTTGCCAAGTAAGGAAATCGCAGGGAGTTTTTATCTATAAAATTATTTTCCCTGTTCCAAATATTTCTAGATTGTTTTTTTTTGCCAGAATATTTTGAGGATCTTTCTTTAAATGTCAAACCACTCATAACATTTTTGTAATAAGAAATTTAAGGTTTGTTTAAAAGACGAAAAAAAGGTGGCGACGCTGTCGGCAGAAATGAATTAGTTAGAAAAAAATTCATAAAAACTGAAAAAGTGCAGACAGTGACTGCACTCATGGATTAGGTTTTTTCTCTGCTATAGTAAAGACATTTATGTGGAGCATTTAGAAAATGCTTCTTTAATCATCTACTACCATATCAAAATTGGGATTGATATCTGTGATATAACAAATATTTTGAGCGAGCATAAACGTTAAATGCGCTTCTAGTGGGCCCATTGGGTGATCCAGTGAAAGCTCTTTAATAGTTCCAAAAAGCGTGCCAACATTGGATACAGCGTCGCCTTTATTGATATAACCAGTATAATTGGGCCTATCTATCCTGGGAATATCTTCCCAGATTTTTAAGAGATCATCGTTTACGCCAGGTGGATTAAATGCATAAGAAGTGTAGGTGTCAGAAAGAAGATCCTTTTCTAAAATAGCGGTATATTCAACAAAAGATGCTCCAAGGCTATAACCCATAATTTGGGCTTTTTGATGGATAGCCTGGACTTTTTCGAGCCAAGTTTTGATATCATCTCGAGCATTCATATAAATATGATACCCTGGGCCGTCAAGATCTAAGTCAGCATAGAAAGAAGCTCTTCCAGCTTCAGTGTTTGATAGGTCAGTTCCGCGAAAAAGAAGTAGGGGAGGAAACTCTCTATCTTTAGAAAAAAGCCCAAAGGCGGGCATCTCATCATAGAGATCAAATACCTTTTCTACGAAGTAACCAGCAAGGACCCGTTTACCATCCTTATCAATTCTTGGGATGCCAATTTGATCTCCAACAGATAGGTTGCGATATGCTAAAATTTTTGAAAGCGCTTCAGCTGTGATTAACTCTCTGTGCCCTTTATCATAGATCATCTCATGAATGAGCTCTAAAAAATTGGTGACAATGACAATATCATCTCTATCCTTGGTCACTTGACCAACGAGCGGATGATTTGAAAAATAGCTATACTGCTCATTAAACTGAGCGATTTGAGGAATAGTGTTTGAGTAGGCAATAATATGGATTGGATACACGGGGCCATATTTAGTCTCACCTAAATCTGTTTCTTGTGTTAGAAATGTATCAATTGAGTTAATTTCATCGTTTGACATGTGTCCATTTTTTTGACAGCTAGTCAAAAAAATAAAAGGTACAACAAGGGGAAATAGTAATTTAAGATGCACGCTCAAAATCCTCGATTTTTGTTTGGAACTGCTTTATTTGATCCATAACATAATCGATAATTTTTGGGTCTTTAGAAAGTGTTTCAATAAGTAACGGAAACTTTTGTAAATCCGCTCGTGGAATAGTCCATGAAGAATCTGCAGTATCTAGGAGTTTCTCTTGTATTAGTTTACTTGGCAGAATTTGCAGATAATGAATCTGATTTTCATGCCACTTTTTTGCCATTTTAAGAGGAACGTATTTAAGTTGCTCGATAGAAGTTTTTGAGAGATAGGAAATAATTTTATCGTGATTTAGGCTATTATACAGTACCTCATCTTCAATAAGTTTTAATAGCGTGGCTCTTACGGTCCACTGCGTTTTTTTCTCTAAGTGAGAGAATTTAGGTATACTGTTATATATTCCCGAGCGATTAGCAAAAGCTTCTCTTTCCAGATCAACAAAACTATGAAGCATTAATCCCGCTTGGAAAGAGCTTTTTTCTTCTTGGATTTGCCTAAGTGACATAGATTTTGCATGTGTAATTTCTCTTTTGATATTCGCTAAATACCGAATATCTGGAAAAAGAGTTCCAATGGTAAATTCTTGGCTGTCTCGCTCTGGGTATTTTTCTAGATACATCTCAGAAATGATTGCATGAAAGACTGGCGCTGCTGCGTTTAAAGAGATAGATATAAGAGATATAATTAGGATAAAGAGGGATCGCATTTACTTAGAGATTTGTTTTCTAAGTAATAATCCTATCATAAGGCTTAAGAAGACTCCAGACCAAAATGCGATTTCAATAACAGGTGCAATATGCGCTGAGATGTTTGTAAATAAAGTTTTTCGTAGAACTTCCATGATCAGCTTAAGACCGATTAAGATTAGAATTAAATGAGTAGATAAGTTGATAAATGGAAATTTTTGAAGCATAGCGCTCACACCTTTAGCAAAAAAGCGCATAAAGATAAGTCCAATCATTCCTCCCACATATACTATCCAAAGTTTAGAAGAGACATGAGAAGTTCCACTAATAAGACCAATGCCTGCAAAAATAGAATCTAAAGAAAAACTAAAATCTGTGAATTCAATGAGAAAGACGGTTTTCCAAAAGCCTTTTTTTGTAGCTGTTTTTTTTTCTTTAGAAGGTTTAAAAAAGAAGAATTTACATCCAAGATAAATAAGGTAAAGTCCTGCAAATATTTGCAGGTAAATTAAATCAACAATGTAAAAAACAGCAATAATAGTAATAAAACGTAAGATAAAAGCCGAAAAAACACCGATAAAAAGAACACTTTTTCTCTGCGATTTTGGAAGTGTATTTGCAATACTTGCAAGAGCTAATGAATTATCAAAAGAAAGAGAGGCTTCTAATAGAAAAAGCAAAGCTACTTTCCAAAGATCTATTAAAGCAAAAGTTTGATGAAAGAACAAAATATGCGCTCAATTGGTTAAAAATCAACCTATAGCATGAGCACTATTTTTATCCAAAAAGGGTTTTCCCAAGAGGCGTTATACAAAAGCAATCTTTATCATCATATTTGCCAAGAGTGATAAGGCCTGCTTCAAATAGCCATTTTTGAAGCACAAGTGAAATAAACTCATCTTCTAGGTCAGTATAACTTGGAAGCGTATACTTCCAGTTGCGGCCAATCTTCTTCAGTTGGACTTTGCACTCACTTGTAAGAGGTGCCACGATGCCTTTACAAAATTCGTTATAATCTACCCATACAGAGGTCTCAAGTTGAACTAAGTTTTTCTCAATCTCATGAATAGTTCGCTCTGAACAAACAAGAGGTGGTGAAAAATGAGAGTAGTTGAAGTTTTTTAAAGTATGTCGATAGACACTAAGTGCCCTTTTTTCAACAGGTAAAATTAACCATTCAACAGCAGTTTCTACAAACTCTAGATGAGACTTATTTACAGTCGCAAGCTTTAAAAATAGAAGTTTTTGAATAAGGGTAGATACATATGATTGAAGGGTTTCGATTTCTTCTGGCGAAGCAGTTGAAAAACCTTCAAGTTTTTCTGCTATTGACTTTATTGCTGAAGCATCTAATTGCCACGATTCATCAGTTTGTAACACAAGTGGAATAGGATTAGACTTTGCAATTTTTAATAGAGTGGACATGTCTAATGCAAATGAAAAGTCATGAGGTCTTTTCCTTTTAATGTTACTTGTTGGAATAGATTGCGGGGTAGTGTCTTTGAGGAAAGACAAGTACTCCTTCCATTCATGAAAAGGTGTCACTATTTCTTGCCAGCTATCATCTATTTTTTCATAGCTTAGGCAACATACGAAATTAAACTCTAAATAGAGCATGCATTCTTCAAATTCTTCTAAACTTAGATTGTGTTTTTCAATGATTTCGTTCGATGTCATCTTGTATGTTGGACTCTCAAACACATCTGCCATTACTTGCGTATATTTTAAATTGTCTAGCTGAAGTTCAGAGTAATATCTTTGGAAGATTTGAGGAGTAGATAAAAATTTTTCTACGATAGACTCAAAGATGCTATTAGAGCTTCGAGGAATTGGATACCACTGTGGTAATATTTGAATAGGAACCTTCTTTAGAAGGCTTTGTAAAAAATCCATATCTGGTTTGAAGTCATCTTCAAACATTAGAATCAAAGATTCAAAATATTTTCGTAGTTGTTTTTCTACATGGATTGTGTCTGTATCATCTATTGTAAATAATTCAGTATCCTTTAATTTTTCAAGAATAGCCTTTACTTCGATCTTTTCTAATCCTGTATTTTTGACAAGCCTATCAATTGAAAATTTAAGAGGGCTGTAAAGGATTTCCTCTAAAACAATAATATCATTGCTACTAAGTTTAGACACCAAGCGTCTGTTGTTGATATCTCTCTTATAGTTGTAATCTGAGAGCTCAACTTTATTTTTGCAATAAGTGCTTGTGTCTAACATAAAGGGCCTAGTTTTAATTTAGCTTATTTATCCAAGTAGTCATCATATAAAGTAAGCTTATTAATTGCAATCAATCACAAATGAAAGGTTGTAAAAGGCGTTTTTTTATTTTAGCTAAGATGATATGATCCTTTCAAAGTTTAATTTTATGGAAGCGAAGAAAACAATGTCTAAAAAAAGATATGATCATCAAAAAATTGAAAAGAAGTGGCAAAAAATTTGGAATGAGAAAAGAGCTTTTAAAGCTGAATTAGACCCAAATAAACCTAAGTACTACATCTTGGATATGTTTCCATATCCATCAGGAGCTGGGCTTCATGTAGGGCATGTTACAGGTTACACAGCAACTGATATTCTTGCGAGATACAAAAGGCAAAAAGGATTTAATGTTTTACATCCAATGGGATGGGATAGCTTTGGTCTTCCAGCCGAGCAATATGCAATTCGAACAGGTACACATCCAAGTATCACTACACAAAAAAATATCGACACCTACAAAAGACAACTTAAATCTCTTGGATTCAGTTATGACTGGGATCGTGAGATCAAA
Organism: Chlamydiota bacterium; assembly: GCA_021772245.1. Classification (GTDB taxonomy): domain Bacteria; phylum Chlamydiota; class Chlamydiia; order Chlamydiales; family Simkaniaceae; genus JAJFMG01. The sequence goes on from JAJFMH010000087.1 coordinate 21,700, forward strand.
ACTTCAGATCCTTCCTACTATAAATGGACCCAATGGATTTTTACAAAACTCTTTGAAAAAGGTCTTGCTTATGAAGCTGATGTTCTTGTGAACTATTGCCCAGCTCTTGGAACCGTTCTTGCAAACGAGGAAGTGGAAGAGGGGAAATCCAAAGAAGGAGGTCATCTTGTTGAAAGAAGACCTTTGAAGCAATGGATCCTAAAAATTACCGATTACGCTGAAAAGCTTCTAGATGACTTGGAAGATCTTGATTGGCCAGATTACCTTAAAAGACTGCAGAAAAATTGGATTGGGAGAAGTGAGGGAGCAAAGATTCATTTTCCAATCGAAAATTTCGATGAGCAAATATCTGTATTTACTACAAGAGCAGACACAACTTTCGGAGTAACCTATCTTGTTTTATCTCCAGAGCATCCTTTAGTTGCAAAACTTACAACTGATGATCACAGAGGAAGTGTCACGGCCTATCAAAAAGAAGTAGCTTCTAAAAGTGATTTAGAAAGAACAGAACTTTCTAAAACAAAGACAGGTGCATTCACGGGCTCTTATGCAATTAATCCTGTAAATCAGAAGAAGATTCCTATTTGGGTTGCAGACTACGTTCTTATGGGATATGGAACTGGCGCTGTTATGGCAGTTCCAGCTCACGACCAAAGGGACTTTGAATTTGCTAAAAAATTCAAACTTCCCATCGAACTTGTCGTTGACTCAGATCATGAGCTTACTCAGGAAGTTACAAAGATGTCTGCAGATGAGTTTCATGACTTAATCCACTCAATGGATGAGTGTTTTTTAGGCGATGGAAAAATTGTCCATTCTAAATCAAGTGATCTTGATTTAGATGGAATGTATTACAAAGATGCTAAAGAGAAGATTCATAACTACTTTGAAGAAAGGGGATGTGGATCTAAATGCATCAACTATAAGTTAAGAGACTGGCTTTTCTCACGTCAAAGATACTGGGGGGAACCATTTCCTATCTTGCATTTTGAAGATGGCAGCAAAAGAGTATTAGAGCTTGATGAGTTACCGCTTGTTCCACCAGATGTTACAGATTACAAACCAAGTGGAGATGGCAAGAGCCCACTATCCAAAGAAAAAAAATGGGTTGAAATTACCGATTCTAAAACGGGTAAAAAAGCTCTTCGTGAAACGAATACTATGCCACAATGGGCAGGATCTTGTTGGTATTATCTTCGATTTTGTGATCCACAAAATCAGAAACAAGCCTGGGGCGAAGAAGCAGAAAAATATTGGATGTCTGTTGATATGTATGTTGGGGGAGTGGAGCATGCAGTGTTGCATCTACTATATGCAAGATTCTGGCATAAGGTTCTCTTTGATTTAAATCTTGTATCTACCAAAGAGCCTTTTCAAACTCTTCGTAATCAAGGTCTAGTTACTGCCCCTTCTTACAAGAAAAAAACAGGTGAGTATGTAGCTCCTGAAAACGTCATTACAAAAGATGGAAAACACTTTGAAAAATCAACAGATGAAGAATTAGTTACTCTCGTTGAGAAAATGTCTAAATCAAAGCTCAATGGAGTGACTCCTGATCAAACTGTAGAAGAGTATGGAGCAGATACACTTAGGCTCTATGAAATGTTTATGGGGCCATTTGATAAAGAAAAGCTTTGGAATACTAAAGCTGTAACGGGTTGTTATCGTTTTCTTACGCGCTTTTATGATTTAGTTCATTCAGATAAAGTCACAACTGATGAATCTACCGACGGAATGAAACTTGCGCATCGCCTTGTAGATGGAGTTGCGACAGATATTGAAGCAATGCAATTTAATACTGCTATTGCGAAATTCATGGAGTTTATTAATAGCTTTTCATCTTTAGAAACATATCCCAAACAGGCGCTATTAATGGCAACACATGCATTGAGTAGTCTAGCTCCACATATTGCAGAAGAATGTCATGAATATCTTGGAGGAAAAGATAGTTTAACGCATCTTCCTTTTCCACAAGCTGATCCCAAATATTTAACAGAAAGTACTGCGACTTATATCGTCCAATTCAATGGGAAGATGAGAGGAAAGATAGAAAAAGAAAAAGACCTTTCTAAGGAAGATATTTTATCGCTTGTCACGCAAGATGAAAAATACAACAAATACTTTGAAGGAGTTGTTGCTAAAGTGATTTTTGTACCTAACAAACTAATCAATATAGTTGTGAAGTAGTGATATATAACTTTTTCATCTTTTTGCTTGTTATTTGCTATATGCCGATTCTTCTTTGGAAGATGCTACGTTTTGGAAAATATAAGCAAAGCTTGCTTTTTCGACTCGGTATCAAAAAAGTAAAATTTTTGCCTGCATCTCATCGTATATGGATTCATGCAAATTCTGTTGGAGAAGTGGTTGCAGCAAGTTCTATTTATCAAAAAATTGTCGACAACTACCCTCATTATGACATTGTAGTATCATGTAATACCGAAACAGGTCTTGCCAATGCCAAACAAATATTTCCAAAAGCTTCTCACTTTTTTTATTTACCCATCGATTTGTCCTATTTGATGAAAAACTTAGTAAAGCGTGTAAACGCTTCTTTACTAATTATTTCAGAAGGGGACTATTGGTTTCACCTCTTCAAGCAGCTCAAAAAGACAAAGGGAAAAATCGTAGTTATTAATGGAAAAATCTCAGAAAAATCCTTTCAGAGATTTGTAAAGTTTACATTGTTTAGTAAACAGCTTTTTAATTGCATTGATGGGTATTGTCTTCAGTCTAATGAGGACAGAAAAAGATTTCTTTCACTTGGAGTAGACTCTAAAAAATTGCAAGTTCTTGGAAGTGTAAAATTTGATAATGTAATTACTCTACTCAATACGGCAGAAAAGCAAGCTTTTCGAAAGATGTTGCAAATAAAAGATTCTGAGAGAGTAATCACTGTGGGATCAACTCACACCTCAGAAGAGAGATTACTACTCGACCAATTATCAGAGCTGCGACGCCTCGATAAGTCTTTGGTTATAATCCTTGTTCCAAGACATTTAGAAAGAGTTCCAACAATTGTTGAAGAAATAACTGAGCCAGTTACTCTACTATCTGATCTTAAAAGGGGAGTTATGCGTGAGAGTTCCATTATTCTTATCGATTCTATGGGAGTTCTTACAACATGTTATCAGATTTCAGAGCTTGCTATTGTTGGAGGTAGCTTTGTGCAAGGAGTTGGCGGTCACAATATTCTAGAGCCTATTCAATGCTCATTACCTGTGTTTTTTGGTCCCTACATGCAGTCGCAAAAAGTACTTGCATCTTCAGTAATTATTGCAAACGCTGGTTTGCAGTTAGATGTATCGATTCTTAATCAAAAGGCTAAGGAGTATCTTGACAATGACAGGTCTTCCGTAATGAGAAAAGCTGGAAAAAGACTTCTAGATGCGCACCAAGGTGTATCTGACAAAACCTTTGTATATTTAGAAAATCTATTTCTAAAAATGAAATAATGTCATTGGACTTTGGGAATTTTTTGAATACAGACGATGTGGTGTGGAGTCGAAATTGGTTTGTTCAAATTCATTACTAGGTGTGTTTTTGTTCTAGTAGACTCTCAATATAATTATTTTTATTTATAGGCAAAGAAAATGATACGAAAGATTACTTCGACTATTTTGTCGAATGTGTAGCTCTTACTATTTTACTGCCAATTAATCCTGTATTGGAGATCAACCAATTATTGATAGTGGCTATAACTTGAGCAATAGTTAATGGAAGGCTCTCAGCATTTTTTGCCTGTAAATTTTTTAAATATCTGTTCCAAAAATTTTGTAATTGCTCTAGATCATTATCGGTAATTGGCAAAGTGAGAGGGGTTTTTCGATGGTTAAATACCAATCGTATAATTCCTTCCAGATTATGAAAAGATGAGAACTGCGAAGAAATTATCAAGGAATATAGGTCGTGATAGTCTTTCATGCGACTATTGATTGTGCCTCGATAGATAATGGTTTCTAATTTTTCTGCAAAAATAAATTCTTTGGGGTAGCATGATAATTTGATAGTCTTTTCAAAAAGGACCCCTTTAGAATATGCCATTAGAGGAATTGAATGCTCAACAGACTCAACAACATCTCCAAAGCCAATATCGATACCAACTCTAAATCTGGTTTTACCATAGTAGGCTATTAGAGATATTTCAGCGCCTGGGTAGCCCATATGAGGGTTCGCAACTGCTTGCAAAAATCTAACTAAATCTGTTGTTATCTATCCACATGAGTAGATTTTATAAAATTGGCGAAGCCTCTATTTTTCTTGGTGTTAGTATCTCCACACTTCGAAGATGGAAAAAAGATGGAACTCTTATTCCTGCAAAAAGAACTACTGGTGGTACAAGGTATTACTCTCATGAGCAAGTTTGTTCTACTAAGCTTGAAAGCTCTAATCTAACTCTCGCATAGCAAAGAGTTTCTAGTCGTGATCAAAAAA
>JAJFMH010000088.1 GCA_021772245.1 Chlamydiota bacterium
TATCAGCTGATGCTAGCACAAATTCTTTAATACTCTGATAAAGTGCACTCGGGTCATGGTGAGCCCCACCAACTGGCTCTTTAACAACAGTATCAACAATTCCAGCAGTTAACAGATCTTCAGATTGCATCTTAAGACTCACTGTTGCTTCTTCTCTTTTTGCTGCGTCGCGCCATAATATTGATGCGCAACCTTCAGGTGAAATCACAGAATAATAAGCATGCTCGAGCATTCCAATTGTATCACCGATTCCAATGCCAAGCGCTCCGCCAGAGCAACCTTCCCCAATTAAAAGAACAATCATGCGAGCTTTTAAAATAGACATTTCAAATAGATTTTGTGCAATAGCAGAGCCCTGCCCTCTTTCTTCTGCTTCTAATCCACAGTAAGCGCCTGGGGTATCTAAAAGAGAGATAACAGGTAGATTGAATTTTTCAGCAAGTTTCATCATTCGAAGCGCTTTGCGATAACCTTCCGGGTGCGGCATTCCGAAATTTCGATAGAGACGACTTTCTGTATCATTGCCTTTTTCTTGAGCAATAATAACAAACTTTTTCCCGTTAATGATTGCAAAACCTGTGATAATCGCGTGATCATCTGCGTATAGTCTATCACCAAATACTTCGGTAAAACTGTCACAAATATTTTTGATTATATCTGTGGCTTTTGGTCTCTTAGGATGTCTAGAAATCTCTACTCTTTCCCAAGGGGAAAGTTCTGAGTAGACTTTGTTTTTAAGCATCTCTAGCTTAGTTTCAAGCTTGACAATTTCATCATCACCAAGAATTCCACTCTCTACGCCTTGATTTTTTAGATCCAGCAGCGCTTTTTCATAATCGTGTATTTGTTTCTCATGATTTAACATAGTTTAATACTCTTTAAATTCATTTGATTCTTTACATGGAAGAGTGACATCGCGTCTATCCTTTACAATTTCTATAATCGTTGGCTTAGATACTACGATTGCAAAAATTTCTTCCATATCTTCCTGTAATAATCTGATACATCCATCCGAGTCATATTTTCCAATTAAGTCTCTTTGCTCCTGCAAAGAGTCTGTCTCTTCGTTGTATTCCCACGGAACTCCATGTAACCCAAAGCCTTGGTATCCATCTGAGCACTCTCCAATTTCTTCCCCAAAAGGAATCCATCTCGTCCCAAAAACTTGGATCATTTCAGTTTCTTCATCTTGGAAGTAACCTTTGATTCCTGGTTTGTAAACAGCTGTTTTTTCTCCAAGTTTATACTTTCCAACCGGTGTAAGAGAACCTGATATTGTATCCAGAGCCATTGCGCCAAGGCCAATCGGGTATGTTTTTAATAGTACTCGCTCATCTTTATCGAGGTCCAAGTAAAACAAACTCATCTTACATGAGGAAAGGTCTGCTAAAAGATAAAATTGCAAATTCACATCTTGTCTAAAAACAGTAAAACGATCACCATTTGCGATCTTCTGTGTAAAGTAATCTCTTTTTTTGTTCAGGCTTCTTGCTATAAAGTGCCTTGATGTTTTGTAGTGAGATGCATAATCCGTAACCCATGCAGGCCTACCTTTGAGCCATGAAACCATACTCTTATACGACACTGTTTCAACAATTGGAAGTTGGTAGGAAGAAGTTAGAAAAAGCCTGTCTATTCTATTGATAGAATCAGATGGATTCTCTTTCAAAGCAGGACCTTCAGGAATAATCTCCGCAGCAGCCATTTCTTGCGTCAAAATCCTATCTAAACCTTTATCTGAATCTGGACTGTCTACTTTTTCTTTTTTAAGCAAAGCAGTAGCGCCTATTCCTAAAAATAGTGCCATAGAACCTATAATAATTACTTTCGGTGCTTTCAAAATCAACTTCCTTTTTGCGTGTACAACCTAAATTGCGAGTATCATCGAATACAGGGTATTTTTTCAACCAATGGATTAGTTGAAGCAATGACCAATTATAGTACAATTTTACTAAAAAAACAATGTGAATCAGTAAATATCCCAAATAAATTCAGGGAAATTAAAGTTAATTTTATATGAAATAAGAAAGTCTGCACCATAAAATGCGTTCTCTCCAGAAAGGGGGGTAATTTTGACCTCAGAATCAAATAAAGACTTTATATGCAAAGTAGACTCGCCTGTATTCAGTGCCAAATGAGAAAAGTTGCCAGTATGAGAATCTAAACTTCCCTTCACAGCAAATCTGTCATCTAACGTAATCGTATCGGCTTTGACGTAAAAGCAAATATAATAATTATCAAAGGTCATATTGTCATAAAACCGCAACTTAAGATTGCACTTATCTTTCTTAATATCAGTAGTTAACTGCAACCACCTGTCCTCTAGTTTCTCTTGAGATTCAGTATTTGATGAAAAACATCTTGCCCATCCTTGAAAAAACAAGGAATTGGAATCTTGAGTGCATTCCACATCATCTAAACTTTCAGAGTCAATGTCCAAAGTTCGCATAATACCAAAAGAGCTCATGTCATACAATGGGGCCTTTTGAGGCCCTAAGGCTATAATTTGAGCATCTCCTTTCGATACGGACCCTAAACTTGAGTTATTTCCGCATATTGTTGTAAAGACGTTAAAATCATTATACTCATATATTGCAAAACCAAGGTTATGATCTTGGAGTAAAATTTGAGGCTTGTAACTCCATAGAGTCTCCTTTAAAAGAGGAAAAAGAATGCTTTTTAAACACTGTAAATACATCGAATAAAAACACTTTTGCGACGCAATAGATGCCATATCCACCTCTTGAGAATCCTTCGAAAGAATTGCTTTCAAACAAGACGACAAAAGCTGCTCATTTGTACAAGAATAATTAAATTCTCTTGTAAACATAGCTTTGATTGGCTTTTTTCTAGCATCAAGAAGATGTAAGTGAAATTCAACAAGCTTCATGGAAGAGAAGTAAAGCTCCTTATCTTCATATAAAAAAGCAAGGATTGATGAAATGACAGCAAGCTCAGAACATTGCTGCGGCAAAAAGAGATTTGAACCGTCACTTTGATATCCCCAATGTGGTAAGGCTCCTCCAAACTCAAACTGATATAAAGAATAGGGTTCTGTTTCAGCACATGCTAGAAAAGAGCAAAGTGAATGCATAGCATTGATCAACTGATCATTTTCTAAAAACTGGTTTTCCTTCCAAACTCTAATAAGCTCAATAAATCGGTCTCTATAGCAATCTTGAATGGAAAAGTAAGAGCTAAGGACTAATAGTATGGTAAGTTTTTGAAAAGCACTTGCTAAATCATGATGTGTTACAGTAGATGATTTTTCCAGTGACGTAAGTAAACTTTTTAAAAAAGTTTCAAAAGACTCCCGATCCTGAAGGGTCATTACAAGGGAAGAATGAAAAAATGAATTCCCCTTTTTGGGAGAAAGATTCACCTTAGAAAATGGCTCCCGCCCCAAATAACTTTTTTCAAGTTCCCAAAGCGGAAGATTTTTCTCTAACTCACAAATTGATTCAGACATAAAGCCTTTGATTAAGTAGTAGCTGGTTGATTCTCGATCATCTCTCGCATTTTTTTACCAGGCGTGAATTTTACAGCACGTCTTTCTGGAATGACAATCGGAACTGATGCATTTTTAGGGTTTCTTCCGATTTTTTGTTTTCTTTTGACAACTTCAAATACGCCAAAATCACGGAACTCCAACCTTTCTCCCTCAGATAAACAATCTGTCATTGTATCTAAGAAAGTCTGAATGATATTTCTTACATCAGTTGGATGTAGACCACGCTTTTGCGAAATCAAGTGTATTAACTTTTTTTTGGTAACCGTTGACATATTCTTTTGCTCCTTTGAAAGAATCCGTGTAAAAGAAGGCCTAGAAACTAAGAGCTTCTAATCGCTCATTGTTCTATCATGTTGATTTTCAGACAAGTACTTTTTTACATCTACTCAAAAAAAATCAAATCGTGCTCTAGGAAACGATTACAAGTAGCTTTTTTTTCTTTCCTGCTCCAAGTAGTACAAACTTTTGCTCAATTAGATCGTTTGCGCTTAAGCAATAACTTCCATCTACAATCTTAGAATTATTTAGGTATGCGCCACCATTTTTAATAAGCCTGTTTGCCTCCCCCTTGCTTTGCAAAAGTTTTGTTTTCACAAAAATTTCAACAAGAGTTGCACCAATTAGCTCTTCTTTAGAAAGAGATATATTTGGCATGTCGTGCCTAACAGTCTCTAAAATTTCTCCATCAAGCGTTGCATCTGAGCCTGGTGATATCGCTTTCGTTACAGAAATAGCTTTGACAAGCTCATTTTCACCATGAACAAAGGTAGTTACCTCTGTAGCAAGTCTTGCCTGCGCTTCATTCGGTTTTAGCAAGTCTTTTTTGAGTTTGTCTTCATAATCAAGTATTTCATCCATTTCCATAAATGTCAGCATTCTCATCATTTTAATGACATCACTATCAGGTATCCGTATCAGATATTGATAAAATTGATAGGGAGATGTTTTCTCTTTAGAAAGCCATACAGCTCCCCCCTCTGATTTACCAAATTTCTTCCCATCAGATCTTACAAGAAGAGGAAATGTCATGCCATAAACAGGCTTCGATCGAAGTTTACGTGTAATCTCAATTCCCGCTGTAATATTTCCCCATTGATCCGATCCACCAAGCTGTAATTCAACTCCCTCAGATTCATAGAGGTGACAGAAGTCATACCCTTGCAAAACTTGATAAGAAAACTCTGTAAAACTAATCCCTTCATCAGAATGCAGCCTTGTTTTAACACTATCTTTTGCAAGCATACTGCCCAAACGAAAATGTCTACCAATATCCCTTAGAAATCCAATAAAGGAGTAACCCTTAAACCAGGAATCATTATTTAGAAATTTTGGAGGCTTTTGTAAATTTCCGTTATCTAATATTGATCTAATCTGTTTTTCAATCGCTGTAACATTTGTAGCAAGAGTATCTTCTGATAGAAGGGGTCTTTCAACACTTTTTCCTGATGGATCGCCAATTCGCGCTGTGGCTCCGCCAAGTAAACCTATACCATTATGACCAAATTTCTGAAACCAACAGAGCGTCATTATGCCAACAAGATGACCAATATGCAAACTATCAGATGTAGGATCAAAACCGATATAAAATGAAATTGGGCTTTCTACTTTTTTTACAAGGTCATCACTTGAAATTGCATCTATAAAGCCTCTTTTTTTCAACTCTTCAATTACATTCACTTTCTTTCTCCATCAAGGGGGACATTGATTGAATCTCTTATTTTAACAAGTAAAGAAGATACTCTTTGACTGAGTTTTGCAGCATTTTGATTTTCATCAAATAAACAAATCGTTTTGGATTTCAGAGCTACTCTTGTTGATGCATGCCTAGAAATCCATCTATGAATCTCCTTCGTCTTTCGAGTGAGCGCATACCCCGTCACACTTTCATCTATGGATTGCAAGTGTCTTTTTAATTTCTCTCGAGTTCTCTTTGTTCGATCACTCTCGGGCGCTGTATCTAGAGTTTGATTTTCTGACATAAAAAAGACGCTTACTTTCTATTTGTGATTTTCCAACAACTGTATTAATTGGAACTTATTTCCATCAGGATCTGTGAAAAGAGCCATTTTTATAATGGTTGGAATCTCCACTATTTCTCCATGAAACTCAACATCTTTTCCTTCTAAATATGCCTTAGCTTTTACAATATCATCAACTCTCATAGTTACAACAGCATTCTCTCCTGCTGCAATCTCTGAACCATCAGAGTCCTTGCCAATTCCGAGTCGAACTCCATCTTCTGTCCCTAGTTCCATCCAGCCAAACTCAGAATTTTCCTCTTTGATTTCAAGACCAAGAATTCCATGAAAAAAAGCTTTAGCCTTTTCCATATCTTTTGCGCAAATCCATGGCAAGCCAATCGATTTGATCTGTATTTTTTCGGTTGTAGACATATCTCACATTCTCCTGTTTAAAAACCAAAATTATCACATATCTGGATAAATAGCGCAATGCATCCTCCAGCTGAAGAAAATTCTTGTTTTGAAAGGAGTATTTTCTAAATATGAAAAGTAATTAAGGAGTATATATGAGTTATGAAAATTCCAAAAAAACTGCAGGCTATTTAGCCGTAGATTATATTAAGGATAATATGATCGTTGGACTTGGAACAGGGAGCACTGTTTTTTTCTTTGTAGAAAAACTCATTGAAAAAGTTAAGCAAGGCCTACAAGTACAAGCCGTATCAAGCTCAATTGAAACCTTAGAACTGGCAAAAAACGGTGGAATACCACTATTAGACATCAACAAAATAGAAACGATCGATATAACTGTTGATGGTGCCGATCAGATTGATCCACGAGGCAATATGATTAAAGGCGGCGGTGGAGCTCTTTTTAGAGAAAAAATGGTAGCATCACTTAGTAAAAATGTTCTTATTATCGTAGATGAAAGTAAAGTTGTAAAAAGTCTTGGCAATGGCATCTTACCTATTGAAATCTTACCGTTTGCAATCTTAGGAATCATAAATCGAATAAATAAACTTGGTTTCAAAGGAAAGATACGTTTAAAAAAAGAGGATCCATCTACATACTTCATAACGGATAATGGTAATTATATCTTTGATATTTCTCTAAAAAGCGATTTAGTAAATCCACTAGAAACTCATCAAAAATTGATCGAAATTCCTGGGGTTTGTGAAACAGGTCTTTTCTTGAATGTTGCAAATCAAGCAATCATAGGCTATGAAAATGGGGAAACTAAAACTCTACTCTAATACTTAATATTAAACTTTTCTTTAGAAAGTGATATAATCGCAGAAACAACATCTTTTGCATCTAATCCTTTTGCAATTACAGAAATTTTTGCTCCCTTAGATGCCGCAAGCATTAATATTCCAAGAAGATCTTTTGCACACACAGTCTGATTCTGATATTCCAATTTTACTTGTGACCTGAAAGAAGATGCGCACTTTACAAGTTCTGTCGCAGGCCTTGTATGAAGGCCTTTATTATTCTTAATTACAAATGTTTTTTTAATTGCACTGTCATCATCCATACAATTCTCAAACTCACTCAAGCAAAATAGTCAACAAAAAAAGATTCTATTATACTAGAATTTTAATCAAGAAGATTATTTTTTCTGAATAAGTTCCTTCAGATCATGCACTAAATCTGAGAAATACTTAATTAATGTAATCACGGGCTCTCTTGTTGTCATGTCGACGCCGGCTGTTTTTAAAAGATCAATTGGGTATTTACTAGAACCCGATGATAAAAACTTAAGATATGCATCTCTTGCCTCATTACCTTCGCGCAATACTTTTTCAACAAGGGTTAGAGCTGCGCTTATTCCTGTGGCATATTGATAGACGTAGAAATTATAATAAAAATGAGGAATACGAAGATACTCTCCTGATACTTCTTCATCAATCACGCACTCTTTTCCATAATAGTCATGATTTAGCTCATAGTAGAGTTTTTTAAGCGAAGGCGCCGAGAGCGTTGCGCCTTTTTCTGCAAGTTCATGAATTTTCAGTTCAAACTCAGCAAACATGGTTTGCCTAAACAAGGTGGATCGAATGTCATCTAGCTTCCCTGCAATAAGAGAAATTTTTTCTTTCTTATTTTTAGCATTTTTAAGCAAATGTCTAAAAAGCAGCTCTTCATTAAAAGTAGATGCTACCTCTGCTACAAAGATTGGATAATGAGAATAAGGATAGGGTTGATTTTTGTGACTTAGATATGAGTGCATGCTATGGCCTGCTTCATGAGTAAGTGTCATACAATCTCGAAGAGTTCCTTCAAAATTCAATAAAATATAGGGAACGCTGTCATAACATCCGGAAGAATATGCACCTGATCTTTTTCGACTAGTTTCATAAACATCTACCCAACGGTCTTCCCCTAAACCCTTGGCTAAAATAGCTTGGTATTCTTCCCCAAGTGGTTCTACCGACTCAAGGGTTATTTTCTTTGCTTCGTCATAAGAAAACTTCATTGATGAATCTTCAGTAATAGGTGCATATAAATCATAGAGATGTAACTTCTCTAAGCCCAAAACCTGCTTGCGAAGAGCTAAGTAATCATATAATGGATCAAGATTTGATCTGACAGTCTTAACGAGGGAATGATACACACTTGTGTCTATTTGATGCACATAAAGAGATTGCTCCAAACATGAGGCATAATTTTTTATCCTTTTAACAAAAAGGCTTTTTTGCACTTGACCTTGAATAAGTTCTGTAATCGTATTTTCGAAATTAATATACGTATTCTGCATAGTAGTAAATGCAGATTTGCGAAGCACTCTGTCAGTTGATTGCAGATAAAGCGAATATTTACCATGAGTAAGTTTATGTTTATTCCCTTTCCCATCGACAACATCTTCAAAAGTTAAATCTGCGTTATTAAGTAGTCCAAAAGCTTTTTGAGGTGTCTGCATAGCTATAACTGCAAGCGCTGCCATCTCTTCAATTTCGATCGATCTTGTATGGGGTTTTTGATATGCAATTTTTTCTAAATAGATCCTGTAGTCTTTTAGCACTTCTGAGTTTGTATATTTTTCAAGAGTTTCATTATTTAACTGTAAAATTTCAGGTTCAATCCAAGACATTTCTTTACTAAACAAATAGTAAATCATCGATACACGATCAAAAGCATCCTTATGCTTTTCGTGGGCTACATCTTCATCATGTCTTAGATGCGCGTACGTATAGAGCTTACTAAGCGTTCTTTCTTTTTCAAAATATAAATTTAAAAGCTCAAATAAGGTCTTTTCCCCCTCTTTGATTTTTCCGACAAACTCAGCGATTTGAGGGAAAATCACCTCATTTTTTTTTTCTGACATAAAAAAAAGAAACTCTTTTTCCCACATTTCAGGAGATTCAAACAATTTTTCTACGTTCCAAATATCTTTTTTACTAAGTTTTGAGCGATCGTTTTCCATTTAAAAGCCTTACCGTGTTAGAAAATTCTTCATAAGTATTTTATATTCTCTAGAAGAATGTTAATCAAGATTACTTTTAAAAAAAAATCTCCACTTGAAACCCAAAACTAGCACTCAATTTAAACAGCTGCTAATTTTCATTGAAAAAATTCCCCGTTTTATTTATATTTGGTGTTATGATTTACGTATAGTTTAGTGCAAGGAGACCATTACTATGACGCAACAAGCAGAAAAAAAGATTAATTTAAAACCACTTGGTAACCGCGTAATCGCAAGACGATTAGAGGAAGAAAAAACTCTAAAAAGTGGCATTATTATTCCCGACTCCGCTGCCAAAAAACAAGAAACAGTAGAAATTGTAGCAATTGGAAGTGGGACAAAAACAAAAAACGGAACTATTATTGAAATCCCAGTTGCAGTTGGTAATAAAGTTCTTATGGATAAATATGCTGGTCAGGATGTGAAAGTCGGAGACGTCGAATACGTTGTACTTAAAGCAGATGACATCATTGCAATCATAGAAGATTAATATTTAAGGAGACAAAATCATGGCAGCAAAAGACATCAAATTTAAAGAAGAAGCTCGGCAAAAAATATTTAAAGGGGTTCAAACTCTAGCATCTGCTGTAAAAGTTACACTTGGACCTAAAGGTAGAAATGTAGTCTTAGATAGATCTTATGGCATGCCTCATGTAACCAAGGACGGGGTTACTGTTGCAAAAGATATCGAACTCGAGGACAAGCACGAGAACATGGGCGCTCAGATGGTCATCGAGGTAGCAAGTAAAACTGCTGATATGGCTGGTGATGGAACCACTACAGCTACGATCTTAGCAGAAGCAATCTACAAAGAAGGTCTTCGAAATGTAGCAGCAGGTGCAAACCCAATTTCTCTAAAAAGAGGGATCGAAACAGCTGTTAATGCTACTGTAGCGCATCTCAAATCAATGAGTAAGGCAATTCAAGATAAGTCTGAAATTACAAATGTAGCTTCAATTTCAGCAAACAATGATCGTGAAATTGGTGAGATCATTGCAAAAGCAATGGACAGCGTCGGTACAGATGGAACAGTTACTGTTGAAGAAGGCAAGGGACTTGAAACATCTCTTGAAGTTGTAACAGGGATGAATTTTGATCGTGGCTATCTTTCTTCTTATTTTGTTACAGATCCAGACTCATCAGAAGCTGTACTTGAAAATGCATTTGTTCTTGTTTGTGAGCAAAAAATTTCTTCTATGAAAGATTTTCTACCAATTCTACAAGCTGCTGCAGAAACAGGAAGACCTCTTCTAGTTATTGCAGAAGATGTAGAAGGCGAAGCGCTAGCAACACTTGTTGTAAACAGACTCCGTGCAAATTTAAAAATCTGCGCTGTAAAAGCTCCAGGCTTTGGGGATCGAAGAAAAGAAATTCTTCAAGATATTGCAATCCTCACTGGTGCACAATATGTAAGTGAAGAAATCGGAATTAAGCTTGAATCTGTTACGCTTGATATGCTAGGCCAGGTAAAAAAAGCTGTTATCAAAAAAGAAGATACCACTCTTGTAGAAGGCGCAGGAAAAGATTCTGACATTCAAAAAAGAAAAGAGCTTATTAAAAAACATATCAGCGAAACTACATCTGATTATGACAAAGAAAAGCTCCAGGAAAGACTTGCTAAACTTTCTGGTGGCGTTGGCGTTATCCAAGTTGGCGCTGTTACAGAGATTGAAATGAAAGAAAAAAAAGATCGCGTTGATGATGCACATTATGCAACAAAAGCAGCGATCGAAGAAGGAATTCTGCCAGGCGGTGGAACAGCTCTTCTTAGATGTATTCCAATCTTAGAAAAACTAGTAACAGAGACAAAAACTGAAGAGCGAATTGGAATCGAGATTGTTCTAAAAGCACTGAGCTACCCCCTTCGACAGATTGCTGAAAATGCAGGAAAAGAAGGTTCAATTATTGTCCAGAAGGTTTCTGAGCTACCTACTTATGAGGGTTGGAATGCCCTTTCTGAAACATTTGGAAATATGATTGAAATGGGAATTTTAGATCCTACTAAAGTAGTTCGATTGACAATTGAGCTTGCAGCATCAATTGCAGGACTTCTACTTACAACGGAAGCTATTATTACAGATGAAGTTGAAAAGGATGAAAAATCACCTGCTATGAGTGGATCTGCAGGATATTAATCTAGATTATCTAGACACTATCTTTGCTTCAAAGGATTATCCAAAGACCTGGATAATCCTTTTCTTTTTTACATAATTTCTATACAAGAAAGTATACAGATCTTGTATGGAAATATTTATATGAATAAGCATCTCTATCGAACCATTGTTTTTTTTATTCTAATTGCAGCTATCACTTTGGTTCTATACACAAATTCACGCAGCATCCTCTCAAACATCATATCTCATAAAATGCGCGTTCCTGTATCTATTACAGATATAAGTTTCCGCCCTAGAGGATTTTCTATCCATGAGTTAAAAATTAAAAATCCCAAACAAGCAACAGAAAAACATGCTCTAAAAGCTAAAACCATAACAATTGATGCCCCCTATATTAATTACATCAAAAAACCGGTTGTTATCGATGAAATAACCATCAATGGCGTTTACGTAAGCATTGAGTTTTATGATAAAAAAAACAAAGAAGGCAACTGGATTACTCTTCTAAAAAATATTGATAAAGATAACACCTCAATTTTCAGTTTTGAACGAGTTGCCATTATCAAAAAGCTCATCCTTACAAATATTACAATTGATCTCACATTTGCAGGGCAACGAACACAAAGATTAAGCCCAATTGATCGATTAGAATTTGATAATGTGAGCTCTGAAAAAGGAATCCCAACTCAAGAAATTACTGAAATTATTATCAAGAAACTGATGGGATCAGTATTCGTATTAAGTGGTTTAGCAAAAATTTTTGAAACCGTAGTAGAGATTCCAATTGATGTTTTAGAACTTATTTTTGATCCATCTAAACTATTTCCCAAGAAGAAAAAAAATAAAGCGTTACAAGAAGAAGAGGCCCCACCGCCCAATTTAAATCCGGGATCCCCTTTTGAAAACCCTTGCTCCCCATGTAAAAAGATGCCAAATGACTCCCAATGAAATCTTTTTTTATACACTCACTTTCACCGTTATTGCTTTTATATTAGGACTGCTTCTTTCTGTCTGGAGAATTTCTATTAAGGGAGAATCAGCAATTCATCATTTTGTAGCTGGAATCATCTTGGGAGCTGTTTCAATCAATTTATTTCCGAAAATACTTTCTACACACAATCCAAACACGATTATCATTTCGTTTTTTTTAGGCGCAATTTTTATTGTTTTTCTAGATAGCTTCGTCTCCAAGCTCACAAAAAATAAAGATGGTAATACTAAATCCATGGGAGCTGTTGTTTCAGCATCGATAGATCTATTTATAGATGGTATCTTGATAGGAATTGCATTTATTGGAGGAAAATCAGCTGGGGTATCTATAGCGATTTCTCTAACCTTATGCGCAACATTTTTAACAGCATCTCTTGGAAAAATTTTGCATCGATCCAAGGTAGTTATCGTACCAGCTGTTTTGCTCAGTCTTCCGCTTGGCAGCTATTTTGCAAGCTCTTTTTTATCTAAGCACCCATCACTCTATGTGATGGAAACATTAGCATTTGGGGTATCAGCCCTTTTATACCTGGCAATTGAAGAATTATTAAAAAAGACACATGGAACTAAAGACACGCCATGGATAAAGATGTGTTTTTTCTTAGGTTTTATTGCAATAGCTGCGCTGAAATTTTATTGAAACATATCGATTGCAACAAGTTCTTCTTGAATCTGATTTTCATAGGTAATGGGAAGCATGCCCTCTAGAAGAATATCTCGATCCATTGTAACAACTCGAGTTTCTGAGTCGTTTTCTCCACATGTTACATGAAGAAGATTTTTGTTTTTCTTTGTTTCTGCCACAACACCAGACGGAAAAAGACAATATAGACTTTCATTGGTTCCAATCCCATGTTTAGCAGAATAAATGTCATTAAATAGAATTGGCTCCTTCGAGATCGATGTTATCCTAAAAGGCGCCTCTGCCTCAAAAGTATAAGCACCCACTACATACCAATTTGTGTTCGTTTTCTCATCTGTAAAACAGCTATGGAAAAAAGTAAGATATTCACCATCGATAAGAACAGGCGGCGTTCCTCCCCTAGGTTTCCCCCACTTTTTAGGCCATAGGTTGGCAAGCACTGAGGGACTATTCTCGAAGATTAAATGAGTCATATCATTTTTTGTAGTATCATTTACCTTCAAGATCTTATGAGGATTCATTTGGTAAATAAAATGAAGACCATAGCCTCTTTCATCATCCGTCACAAACGGAACCCAATTTTTTTCAACTGGCTGCAAGTGCTGATCCAAATTCGTAATATATTTTACATCCATCGAAATAGGATCAAGCTCTGCAAGTCGTATTGATCTACTATATGTACGGATAGGCTGAATATCATTATACGATAAAAAAATTCTACCTTTAGAAAGAACAACCCTTGGATCTTCTGAATAGATACTTCCTGTATCAATTTTTTTAAAAGGCTTTATCTGATTGAACTTATGATCAAGCTCAACAATTCCAATGTTAGTTGCTAGTGGAAGATTCGGATTTTCTAAGGGGTATTCTTTAGGAATATCATATCTAAAAAAGAGTTTGTAATTTCCATTTTCAGCTTTGATAATAGATGGGTTATAAGGGTTTGGAACATAACGAATCTTAATAATTTTAGAATCTAAAACTAAACCATATTTATCTGCAAACATCACATTTTTGATCTGGTTGGGAAGATAATTTTTAACAAAATAGTTTGGAGCTTTTGCCTTTGCAAATTCTGCTTGTTCTTTTAAAAATGCCGTTTGTTTTTTAAGGTAGTAATTACCTTTTCGAATATAGCGAAAAAATCCAAATGATAGAAGAACTAGAGTCAGCAAAGTAAAAACCCAAAAAAAATAAATCTTTTTTTCAAAAACAATTTTTTGCGCATTTTTACTTTCAGATTTAGCGGCCTGCATTAAATATCCCAATTAGTCAAACTTATTACTCTATTTTAGCTATAGTTAGAAATAACAGATTATTGCAACGATTTTCTCTATCAAATTCAAACTAAGCAAGCTTCCTCACAGGAATTATTTTTCATATTTTGCGTAATTCAAATCACACCTTTTTTGATAAAAAAGAAATGAATGAGCTAGCATTCAAAGTTAATTCAATTTAATGGAGACGCAGATGTGCAAATTTTTTATCTATATATTTACACCATTTTTTCTATGTTTTTCTTATGCAAATGAAACAACTCCAAGACGCGATATCTTAGAGACTGCTGCCTCAGAATGGATTGCGAGAAGTCTCTTTGTTGTAACTAAAATCGAGGTAGCTGACTTTTTGCAAGCTGGCCCATTACATGTAAATGAAATTGCAAAAAAAGTATCTGTTGATCCATCTAAGCTTTCTCGCATTTTGAAAATGCTTTCCAAAAATGGCATTTTTTTCCAGGTAAGTGAAGATACCTTTGCAAATAATTTGCGAAGTGAGCTGCTTTGTAAATCTCATCCAAACTCACTTCACTCTCTTATCTGTTTCTATGGTGAAGATATTCACAAAAGTTTTGATGGACTTCTTCCTTCACTAAGCTCTGAAAAAACAGCTTTTGAACATGTTTTCGAAAAAAAAGTCTTCACTCACTTCAAAGAAAACCCTGAAAAAGGTTCTCTTTTTCAAAAGGCTATGAAAGAGAAATCAAAAGCTGTTATCGATTCAATATTAGAAAATTATTCCTTCGAAAAAGCTAGCCGTATATATGACATTGGTGGTGGTCAAGGTCAATTTTTAAAGCAAATTATTCATACTCATCCAGACATTTCAGGGCTGAATTTCGAACTTCAAGAAGTAGTAGACTCTTTCGAGAAACAGCAAAGTCAGATTAAACATATTCCCGGTGACTTTTTCCATTCAATTCCGAAGGGCGGTGATATTTATCTTTTAAAATCAGTGATACATGACTTCGATGATGAAAAGGCTACTCAAATCTTACAAAATTGTAACCTTTCTATGAATGTAGACGCAAAGCTTCTTATTATAGAAGTAGTGCTTGATGACTCCAAGAGATCTAAGTATGCCAATGCAATGGATGTTCTGATGCTTACAGTTACAGGTGGAAAAGAACGAAGTAAAACTTCCTTTGAAAATCTATTAGATAATGCTGGATTTAAAATTGACCAAATTATTCCAACAGATACAGAATTCTCAATCATCGAAGCTACAAAAAAATTATAAACCTAAAAAATTTTCAACATTCTTGGATGCTATTTTTTGCACTTGACTCTTGTCAAAATGACTTGCTAAAAACGTTACAAACTGAGGATAACAGGCTGCGCTGTCAAATTCTTGCTGAAAAGTAGGATATGACAGGTTAGGAATAAGCTTTTTAGGAATATTGAGTCCCCCATAAAAATCAGCGCCCAAGCATAAAGTATTTTCGCCACCAAGACTGATTCCTTTTTCAATATGCTTACAAAAATCCAATCGATGATCTCCCACAAAACGCCTTACAAAATTGATTCCTATAAGGCCCCCTCGGGCAACAATCTCCTTTGCAATAGTATCTGGCAGATTTCTAAGATCTTGTTTTACTTCTCTAAAATTAGAGTGACTTGCAATAACTCGAACCTTCAGAGATTTTTTATCGATATGTTCTAAAATATCATTTGCGAGATAATCAGATGTATGGCTTAAATCAACTGCTGTATCTTTTTCATGCAGGTATTCTAAAAAAAGTTCTCCATCTCTTTTCAACCCTACCTTTGATAGATTTCCACCACCAAAGCGGTTCTCTTGATTCCATGTTAAACTTACATACAAGACTTTTTCTTGTGACCTATACTGATCAAGTCTTGTAAATACACACTCTAATGATTCAGAGTCCTCCACTAAGGCTACCAAATTTTCGATAGCAAGCATTACATGTAACTTTTTACTACTTGGAGTAAAGGTAGAAAAAGAGCCAACTCGGTCCGGATACTTTTGAAGCAACTGCTGATACAATTCAAACTGCCTGTTTCCAACCAAGCTTGATCCTTTACCGTTAAGAGCTCCAATCGCAAGGGTTTGAAGTTTTACATTTCCAGCTTCTAGCTGCAAAATTGAACACCTTGTGTCAGGATGCTCAAAATGCAGTTTCTTTGGATCATGTTCGATACAACCAAGCAGATCGCAATGCAAATCAATTACTTTTGTCATTAATATTCATTACAATCTTTTTAGAAGAAATGGCGTTTAATGGAATATGTCCATCATAGAGGTGATAGTACTTTCTCTCGCCACCAGGATTTGCCTCAAAAACTAAATCACCTACAAGTTTAGAAACATCAATGGTAAGAACAAGGTATTCGCTAACACCGCTCCAATATTTTTCCTGAATACGTGGCAACTGATCTTCCATCGAAAAGTGGATAAATGCTTCATCATCGGGTTGAAGAAAAAGTTTTTCTTCTCCTTCACTTTTTCTAAAATCTTCTAAAGATAATATTTTGTATAAATATTTGGGACTATTTTGCTTCATAGATTCCTCTTTACAGCTTACTTTTACCAAAATGCATAGCAATTAACATGTATAAGTTAGCTTCATTCTCTTCCTTAAAAATCGAAAAGACAAGATTATCAATCGATCTATGAGAAATCAATTAAATTTGCGGTGTTTTAAATTTGTGCTCAGACAGTAGTGATTTTAATTTTTTAGCAAAAAGAAGTACTGCAAATCCAATACAAATCGCCACAATCCCAACCGTAAAAAACACCTGCAAATATATTGGATAACTTTTTGCAAGTTTTACAGTATGCTCAGGTAGTTTTGGCGCTGCAGCAATAGCTCCTGCAACAAGGCCCCCAATACCAGAACATAGTTGCCAAAATCCCATCATTACACCTTCCCTGCCCTCTGGTGCCAAGCTTCCAACCATCGAGATTCCAAGTGGGCTTACTAGCAACTCTCCAATAGCAAAAATTGCATATGCTATGATGATAAAAATTGCGGGCATTTTCAGCGATCCCATCTGCGTTATCATAAAGGCTACAAAACAAAACCCAATCCCAATAACGATAAGAGACCCTGCAAATTTCAAAGATAAAGATGGATTCTTTCCTTTTTTGCTCAATTTATACCAAATATGACTTAAGATCAGACCAAACAAGATTACAAATACTCCATCAAATGCAAAAAATGATGAAGGAGGAATGTTGATTCCAAAAATATTTGTATTTACATTGTTTTGAATAAAAACGGATAAAAACGAGGGCTCTAATGAATAAAGAGTCCAAAAAGCAACTGATATGAGTGAAAGAATAATAAATGCGAATATCTTATTTCTTAAAACTTTTTCCTTTTGCTTTATCCCAATGTGCACCAAAAATCCTATCATCCATGCAAGTAGTATTATCATCAAAATATTACAAAGGGTTAGATGGTAGAACAAAAAAATTGCAACTGGCGTTGACAAAATAGATATAATCACAAGACTTGCATAAATTTCCTTCTTAGACCATTTGAGCTGCGGTAATATGGTTCTTCCTTTGTGCGGGGTCACCTTTTTCTCGCCTATGAGAAAAAAAATAAAAGATACAAGAAGAAAAAAGGCACTTAATCCAAATTCAAAAGCAAATCCAAAATTTTTAGCTAAATATCCCCCAAGAAATATTCCAACAACAGCGCCTACATTAAAAATTAGGTAAAAAAGAGTAAATCCAGCTTCCCTCAGTTCACTTGTCTTTGAGTAACAATGATCAACCATACACCAAATTGCAGGTGTTGCAAATGCATTTCCTACAACATATAACCCTAAACCTATATATAAAAAAGCAACACTATAAAAACAAAAGCAAACCATTCCAGCAAAGCAGACAAGAAGCCCAACTTTTGCGGCATTTGCATATCCCAATTTATTAGAAAGGTAACCTCCACCAACTGGCAGTATCCAGAGAAGAGCAACCGCTGCTGCAAAAATACCATAGGCGTGATCACTTGATAGTTGCAGAGCATTTTTTTGATAAAGAACAAGAGATGCAACAATCACAACAAAACTTGCCATAAAAAAAGAATAACAAACGCTTAGCCAAGCAAGAGCTTTAGGATGAGTTGGTGTCATAAAGTGAATCCAAAAAAACTATTTTTTAATTTTAGATCTAAAATTAGACGCTATGTAATTAAAATGTTTTTGTAAATACTAAATACACTATTACTGTTTCGGAACTAGCTCTTTCTGAAAAAAGCTAATAATTTTTTTCCATGAATCAAAACTTGCATTTTGATATTCCTCAGGAGATCCTCCCATTGCAAACCACAATTTACTTTTAGGATTATAATATGTTGAAGAAGCCTGAGGGATATTTGGAATGTTGATAGTATGTCCTGCATTTGGGTAACACAAGTGCTCACAGGAAACAGGCGATTTTTTTTCTTTAAGTCTTTCTAGGATTTGATTTGCATAGATAGATGCTGGCCAAACCATATCATCTCCACCTGAAACTAGTAAAAGTGGAACTTTTATATTTTCAACTGGAATGGAAGCTTTTCTAATAGCTTCCGCATCCAGCATACCATCTAAAAAATTTTGACAAAGAGTCACTGGATTATCGAAACTCTGTCCCATCCAGAAGTTCTGATAGATACGAGATATGGGCGCAAATGGAGCCAAAGGCTTACCATTGTATTTCCATGCATGGAGAGGAACTCTACTAAGTCCTCTATGAATCACACTACTTGGAGCAACAGCAACAATGGCCTTCATTACATCAGGAAATAGACTACCTAAGATAAGGGAAAGCTCTGCGCCGCGAGAGGTTCCATAAATTCCCATGCGAGTACTATCAATTCCATCTTGTTTTGCAAGCCAATTAAATGCTGTCTCAAAATACTCGAGAGGAATACTTTTAAGCCTACTTGGAAGACCCGGTTCTCCGAAATATGCCAGAGCAAAGGTGGCAAATCCATGAGATGCTAAAAGCTGGGCACGCTTTTTTCCAAAGCCTCCATCAGAACCATTTATGGTAATGACAACAGGCAAAGTTTGATCTGCATCTGGTACAAATAGTGTTCCAACAAGGCCGTCTTCTGTAACATCTATTTGCTGCACATTAGGGTCTTTTATTTTGTGCATAATTATGTCGGATGCAATTTCTTCTTTTCCCCGAAGCGCAGTCACATAAACTTGAAAGCCCTCTTTTTCCATCTCGAATAAAGCGCCAGGGTGCAACTCATCTGGTTGCATAGACCAGATAAGCCCACTTGGGTCTACCCCATTATAATCACCGTAAATTGGGGCTTGTTTAGTTACGTCAATTTTACCTGCTTCATCTGCTTGAAAAAGAGCAAAAGATTTCCAGATAACACCATTTCCATCGATAGTCTTTGCTTGTAATTCGATCACTTCAAAACTATTTAGTTCTGTTAGAGAGATGGATGGTTGCTCATCCAACATAAGCTGATTGTTTGGGATATGAATCAATGAAGAACAAACAACGGCGCTGCTTGTAAAAAAAGTGATAAAAGCAATTGCATAGGTGTATAAGTGCGTTTTCATAGTACCCTCTTTTTTCAAAGGAAATGACTATGCACAAATTCCAAAAAAAAGGAGAACAAAAAAATATTACGAATAGCTTTAAATGTTCTGGTCTTTGCAAAAATGCATCATGAGATGAGTATGAGGACTATGCGGCGGAATAAAATCTTCTATTATTTCAAAGCCAGCTTTTTGATAGGCATTGATTGCCTGTAGGTTTGTTTTTTCAGGGTCGATTAAAACCTCATCGATTTTTGAAAACATCTGATTCAAAAATTGTTGTATTAAAGTAGAGCCAAGTCCTCTTCCTATATAATCTGTGTCACCAATTGCAACATCCATACAAATTGCATCACCACTTAATTCACAATACTTTGTAAGTGCATCTGTTGGTTTATCAATATTAGATGTAATGAAAAACACAAATGGATGTTTTTTTTCTACACCTATCCAGAACATACAATCCTTAGATCCATTGATATACTCATCTAGAAGTTTAAGCGTGTTTTTTAAACCTTGCCCATAGAACCATTTACCAATATGTGGTTTATTCAGCCAGGATACAATTAGGTCTTTATCTTCCTTCTCGACAGCTCTAAATGTAACCTGCTTCTTTATTCTTTTTTGATGAATTTTCTTGAAAAAAGGTTCTTTATATTTACGATATTGATAACCATCATCTTGAAACAATCTAGCAGCTTCTTTTTTCAATTTTTCATATTCCAAAAATTCCTCTTGGCAAGTCGAGAGGTGATCTCGAAAAAAAATAAAGTCATACCAGTCAAAGCAATCTACTGTCATTAGATGTATATGATATTTTCTTTGGTCTGCAGGCAAATTTTCTCGAAAAAAAAATCGATTATTTGTACTTGCTGAATTTCTAAAAACATATCCAAGCTCATTTAGTTTTAAAGAAACTTTCTTAAAATCTTCTCTTCTTGCTCCGATTGCAATGTCGATAATTCCTTTTCCGCCAAGACCTGGTATAGATGTTGATCCGACATGTTCTATAATTAAAGCATCAATGGTCGAAGAAATTCTGTTTTTCTCTGCTGTAAAAAGATCTTTGGACTCTTTTTTGTATAATTTAAAGGTGTATTTTTTCATCCAAACCTACTTAGTTCACTTTGAAAAAACAAAACAAGCTTTTTCCATGAATCCTGACTAGCATTTTGATCCTCATAGAACGAACCACCCATAGAGAACCACTTTTGCCCCTTGGGATGAAAATACAGCGGACCACCATGTGGCAGGTTTGGAATACCAAATCCATGACCAGCTCTTGGATAATGCAAATGTATACATTTGATATCTGAACCATTTATCTGCAATCTATTCTGAATTTCATTTGCATAGATCTCTGATGGCCACATCTGATCATCTCCGCCAGATATGATCATAAGAGAAGCTGTAATATTTTCAACTTGAATAGCTGCTTGTTTGTAAGATTCTTTATCTTTTATTGCTTCAAGAAATGCATCTCTTATGTGGGCCGGATTTTGAGCACTTGATCCAAGACCAGAGCTAAAATCTGTCATGGGAACTCTTGCAAATGGAGCAATCTCTTTTCCATGATATGTCCACGCATTACTTAGGGTTTTTCCAAGTCCCGCATGTATGACACTACTTGGAGATGTGGCAACAATTGCATGAATCTTTTCGGGAAACATACTCCCTAATAGAAGAGCAAGCTCTGCGCCTCTAGAAGCACCATATACACCTACATGATCACTATCTAAGCTTGGGTTATCTTTAATCCATGCAAAAGCAGATTCAAAATACTCAAGCGGAATATTTAGTAAACTGGGAGGTAATCCCTCCACACCAAAATACCCAAGAGCAAGTGTTGCAAACCCATTTGATGCTAAGAGCTTTGCTCGATTTTCTCCAAGCCCACCGTTTGAACCACTCAGTGTAATAATCAGAGGGAGTGGCTTTTCTGATACGGGTAAAAAAAGCGTTGCAATAAGTCCATTTTCTCTAACGGGAATTTTTTGGATATCTTTATGTATTCGGCAGCGAGTAATTTCTTTTTGAGCTACCTCATGACCCTTTCGATAAGCTTTCAACTGGACTTTGAAATGATCCCGTTTGACTTTAAAAGAGGCTCGATTATCAACATCTTCTAAGCTCATAGACCATAATAAACCTACTGGATCAATACCTTCATAAGTGCCATCAAGTGGAGCGCAGTTACTAAGATCTATATTCCCATTTTTGTCCGCTTTAAATAATCCATGAGATCTCCATTCAAATCCGTTGTCGTCCTTAGTTTGAGCATTGATTTGGATTTTTTCAAAAGAACGAAGACCTGTAACAGTAATATGAATTTCTTCATCTAATAAAGTTTCTGATGGTGTGACATGTAATGTCGGCATCGCAAAAATGCAATTTCCCCAAATAGAACAAACTCCAATAGTCAAACAAAAAAGAATCTTCATTTTCCCTCCAAGTAAATCGTATTTTACCCTTTAATAAATTACAACTCAAGTTACTTATATTTAATAATTAACATTTTCCACTTCTTTTTTAAAACTCCAGTATGTCGATAAAACATAGACATACTGGATGAAATTTATTGACAAAACAACCAGTATGTCGATAAAATATAGACATACTGGAGATAAATGAATATGGACATAATGTTAAGTCTCAGAGAAAGAGCTCAGACAGAAGAATTAGACTACCTCTTTGTAATGAATTGTTTGTTTTCTTATAAACAGCCAAGAGACAAACTTACTAAGCTTATAGCGTCAAAGCAGCTAATTAGGATTAAAAAAGGTTTATATGTTTTTGGAAAAGAATATCGCAATAGACCCTATAGCTTGGAAATTTTAGCTAATCAAATCTACGGTCCATCTTATATCTCATTCGAGTATGCTCTTTCATACTATGGCCTCATTCCTGAAAAGGTGACAAGAGTTACAAGTGCATGCACAAAAAGAATCAAAAAATTCGAAACGCCAGTAGGTGACTTCATTTATTATTATATCTCTAATCAAAAATACTCTGTTGGCATTACTCTAAAAAACATTGATGAGTCATCTCATTTTTTAATAGCAACCAAAGAAAAGGCCCTTTCCGATTATGTTGCTAGGTTACAACTTTTCTCTTCAAGGGAAGATTTGCTTGCATATTTAACAGAGGGCATGCGGATAACAAAAAAAGATATTATGAGTCTTTGTGTAAATAGCATGCTAGAGATTGCAAAATGTTATCAAAATAGTAACGTGAGTTTTTTATGCAAAATTCTACAAAAATAGTACTTCCAGAAGCTATCAAGAAAATGCTCGATCGCTATGAATTAGAAAGCCTACAAGATTATAAAAACGCTATTAAAGAAATTGTTCAAGAGCTTGCATTGCTTGCCCTTTGGAGAGCTAAATTTTTTGAGAAAGCTGCTTTTTATGGAGGCACTGCGCTTAGAATTTTGTATCAACTTGATCGGTTTTCAGAAGATTTGGATTTTACACTTTTAAAACCAGATAAAGATTTTGATATCTCAAAATATGGAAAAATCATTCAGGAAGAGTTGAAAAGCTTTGGATTTACAACAAGAGTAGAAAAGAAAAAGAAAAACAAGAATAGCGCAATTGATTCAGCTTTCATTAAAATGAATACCATTGAACATTTACTTGTAATTGGAGTTCCACATGAAACTTCAAAAACAACACATCCAGATGAAATAATTAAAATTCGTTTTGAAATCGATACTGATCCACCTCAAGATGGAGCAATCACTGAAAATGCTCTCCTTCTTTTACCTTATCCATTTTCAGTTAAAACGCTAAGGCAAGAGGATTTATTTGCTGGCAAAGTACATGCAACACTTTGTAGAGAATGGAAAGGCAGAGTTAAAGGGAGGGATTGGTATGACTTAGTATGGTTCGTATCTAGAAACATACCATTAAATCTTCATTACCTCGAAATGCGAATGCGCCAGAGCAATTATTGGAATCACAAAAACAAGCTCACGCATCAAGATCTTCTCAAACTCTTCGACAAGAAAATTGATGCATTGGATATTTCTTCTGCAAAAGAAGATATCATCAACTTTATAAATAATAGAGCTGTGATTGAACTCTGGTCCAAAGATTTTTTTCGACAGATTTCTAGAAAAATAATCCTAATGAAGTAATTCACTAAAATCGATAATTTCTGAAAAATACCCACTTTCCAATACCTGGTCACTCACTCCATTCACATGAATAAGCACTGGCCAACATGAGAATCTTTTAGGAAGTACAATTCGAGAAATTTTTTGCTTCATTTCTTCAATAATATCTGGTTTCAATGGATGCAGAGAAAATTTTATTTCACAAGCAAAAAGAGTATTGAATTTAGTCTGAATTAGATAATCAATTTGACATCCCTTTTTTGTTGAACTGTTTTTTTGGAGATAGGGATTGTCAGCTACAATATTTGATGCTTTAATACCTAGATAATCCCAAACACTTTTTCTATTTTTCAAGACCAAATTTTCAAATTGCAGACCCATTGATGTTGCCCATCCAGGAAGTGCCGACAAATCCACATCTTGAAAACTATCTCTAAGAATTCGGTCTCTATTCGATGCAATATGTTTCAAATAAAATCGTAAGTAATTGTCACTTAATCGATATTGACTGAATTTAGAAGTTTTTCCTGATTTTATTGACCATGTAAAATCTCTTGTAACAAAACCTGATTCAATCAGATCCTCTAGATAATTACTAAGTGTTCCACTTTTTGCAAAATTTAAGGATTTACAAAGCTCACCAAACTCAAGAGCCCCGTTTGCTAACTCTTCAACAATAGGAAGATATATTTCACTCCGTCTTTCAAACAAATCATGAAAAATTCTATTAAATTCATTAAAGAGTATACCTTCTTTTTGATAACAAAGATTTTTGATATTATCATCGCTAGTTTGATGCGATTGTATGTGCTCTAAATACCATGGCACTCCACCTATTACTCCTAAGATTTTAAAAATCTCATAATTTGATCCGCGAAATTTTTGCTTACATAAGTATTCATAACAGGCAGAAAGAGAAAGTTCTTCCAATTTTATAGATAAAGAAACTCTTCCAAAAAATGCAGTACTACTAAGAATATTTTTTTCTATCCAGGTAGAAACACTGCCGCATAGAACTAAAATTAATTTTGGATTTTTCTTAAATTCTAAATCCCATGCATTTTTCAGTTTACCTAAAAAAGAAGGATCCTTTGAGCCCATCCATGAAATTTCATCAAGTAATAAAATCACAGGTTCATTCTCAGTATATTTAGCGAGAAGTGAAAAAAGAGTTGCCCAATCTGTTGCAACTATATTTTTTAAGCCAATTTGTCGTCCCAATTGCTCTGAAAAAACATCTCTTTGGGATTGTGACGTAATACCTTGGACTGGAGAAATTCCCGCAAAGCTTAGAAATTTCTTTGTTTTGGCAAATTCCTCTATGAGTCTACTTTTTCCAATTCTTCTTCTGCCTCGAAGAACAACCAAACTAGCTGTTTTCTTCTTTTCTAAAGCAGAAAGCATGTTTAATTCTCTCTCCCTACCTACAAAAATACCTGTATTCATATTAAAAACCTCTGCACCAATGTCTCAAATAGTATGTTTCGTGCAGAGAAAATGCAAGCAAAAACTCTGCACCAAATCACGTTTTCTTTAATTGGTGCAGAGAATATTTTTATTATACTGATTCTTAGTTAATTACAATCTTATCAAAATAATTTGAAATAAGGTTTTGAGCCAACTATATCACACGTAATCAGGCCATGATTCAAAAAAACATTTACTTTTTAATCGAATCAGAAAATAACCAGTTTATATCGTGTATTTAAGAGGTAAGCATGAAAAACAAACGAATTTTAAGCGTAGTTCTCATAATTCTAGGCGTTGGACTATTTGTAGTAGGAAGTTATATATCTAGTGAGGTCGCGCAGGGGCGTAAGAAGATTGCTGGAGCGCAAAGAAGTGTTGATCAAGGAAAACAGATCACACAGATTAGTCCCTTTACAAAAGATATAGGCGATATGGCAGCTGGATCTGTGCAAGGAAAAATAGATGAGGGAAGTCAAACAGCTGATAATTACGAGCTGCTTGCAAATTGGCTCCATGGCGCTGGAGTTGTCATATTTATTGCAGGAATAGGTCTTCTCGTCTTTACATTAGTAAGAAAAAAAAGCAGCTAAACGCTCACCGCAAGCTTTTTTTTATTTAGAATAGACTGTCATATAAACGTAGTAAGGAATCGACTTACTACGTTATCGATTGATGCTCATCTAAATCTATCTCCTGTGATTCCCGGCTCAAAAAATTCGATATTGAAACTATTTTTCCATTTTTCTTCTAATTTTTTGTGAACATTTCAATATTACAACACCGTTCGATTGTTGAGTTTGGCATTGAAAAATAACAAGTATAAATATTTTTTTTAAGAAACAAAAAAGGCGCTCAGTTTTACAACTGAGCGCCTATTTCTCCGGATGCTAGATTCGAACTAGCGACCAATGGATTAACAGTCCACTGCTCTACCGCTGAGCTAATCCGGAACAGTAAATCACGATTCTAGCTAAAATTATCGTTTATATGCAACAGATTTTCCTATTTACTTTGTAATAGGTTCCGTTTAAACTTGTTTTTTTACGTATGTAGATTCCCATGGAAGAAATCGTCGGATATGTCGACAGTGTAGTGTACTCTAACGAAGAGAATGGCTTTACTGTTGCAAGGCTTAAGGAGCCAAAAAAAACTGACACAACAACCATCGTTGGTGTGATTCCGACACTAACCCCTGGAGAATCTATTCGATGCCAAGGTAATTGGAAGCACCACGCAAGCCACGGCATGCAATTTGATGTAGTGTCTTTTACTACTAAAACTCCCTCAGATGCAATGGGAATCCAAAAGTATCTAGAATCGGGTCTTATCAAAGGCATAGGTATCCATTTTGCAAAAAAAATTATTGCTCATTTTGGCACTGACACCTTAGATATCATCGATCAAAGGCCTGAAGCGTTACTTGAAATTGAAGGAATTGGCGAAAAAAGAGTCGAAAAAATCAAATCTTCTTGGGATGCGCAACGCTCCATTAGAAACGTAATGATCTTTTTACATTCTCATAATATCAGACCTTCCTTTGCCCAGAAGATTTACAAACTCTATGGTGAACAAACCATCGAGAAGATCAAAGAAAATCCCTATAACTTAGCAAAGCATATTTTTGGTATTGGGTTTAAAAGCGCTGATGACATTGCCCAAAAAATCGGAATAGATCATAACTCTCCTATTCGAATTCAAGCAGGAATTACGCATCTACTTTGGGAATTAAGTACTGAAGGTCATGTTTGCTTTCCTGAAAAAGATCTTGGAGTAGAAGGAAAGAAAATACTAGATGTGGAGCCTGAGGAAATAAATAACCAACTCCAAACTCTAGAAGAAGATTCTATCATCGTTCGGGAAAAACTCGAAAAAGATGGAGTAAGCGAGACATACGTGTGGGTTAAACCCCTATTCTTTTCCGAAATGGGTATCGCAAGAGAATTAAACAGGCTCACATTAGAGGGCTCAACGCTTCTTGATATCAATATCGAAGAGTCAATTACCTGGGCGGAGCAAACACTCTATATCAGACTGGCGCCTGAGCAAAAAAAAGCAATTGCAATTAGCCTAGAAGAAAAAATTCATATTATCACAGGTGGCCCTGGTACTGGTAAAAGTACAATTACAAAGGCTATCTTGAAAATCTTTGAAAAATGCACGGATAAAATCATTTTAGCAGCCCCAACTGGAAGAGCTGCTAAGAGAATGAGTGAAATCACACAAAAAAATGCATCCACTATTCATAGTTTATTGGAAATGGACTTTACAAATGGTGGTTTTAAAAAGAATAAAGAAAATCCCATCGATTGTGATCTTATTATTATAGATGAAGCAAGTATGATTGACTCAAGACTTATGAATCATCTGCTAAAAGCTATTCCAGATCATTCAAGAGCAATCTTCATTGGTGATATCGATCAGCTTCCAAGTGTTGGCGCTGGAAATGTTTTGCAAGATATTATTGAATCGAATCGAATTCCAGTAACAAGGCTGACTCAAATTTTTCGACAAGCTGCCAACTCAAAAATTATTCGAAGTGCCCACAGCATCAATAAAGGATTCTTTCCTAATTTAGAAATTGATCCTACAAGCGATTTTTTCTTTTTAGAAACGCAAGAGCCTGAACAAATCCTTCAAAAGGCTGTTGATCTTATAGCAAATAAACTTCCTGCAAAATATGGTCTTCATTCTATTGATGATATTCAAATGCTATCTCCAATGAAAAAAGGTGTTGTCGGATGTGAAAATGCAAACCTAACTCTTCAAAACGCCCTAAATCCATCTTCGAGTCCCCTTATCAAAATGGGAAAGATATTCCATATCGGCGATAAGGTAATGCAAATTAGAAACAACTACCAAAAAATCGTTTTCAATGGTGATGTAGGAAGAATTAAAGACATTAATAGAGAAGACCAGGAAATTTGCGTAATCTTTGATAATAAAGAAGTCTTTTACGACTTTTCAGAAATGGACGAACTAATGCTTGCATATTGCGTGTCTGTTCACAAATACCAAGGTAGTGAATGCCCTTGTATCATTATGCCAGTGCATACCTGTCATTTTAAACTTCTCTTTAGAAACCTACTCTATACTGGAATCACACGAGGAAAAAAACTTGTAGTTCTCCTTGGTACAAAAAAAGCACTAGCAATCGCTATTAAAAATAATGAAGTAAAGAAAAGACACACTGGACTTAAGCCAATTCTGCAAGAAATGATACTAGAGACTGCAAACTAAGTATGTTGAATGTAAACCACATGTCAAGTTATTTGGCACGTGGTTATAAACTGCAAAATCACCTGTGATTTCAATTGCAAGTTATGAGTCTCTACATGAACTGGATAAAAGAAGTTGGTTAACATCCTCGATAAATTGTCTATAGACGCCCTGCAAGGAGTTGTCTAAGGCATCTGAACATTTTACGGCTTGTTTTTTTGAGTTGATAAGTGGCGAAAGCTGCAAACAAACTCCGGTATCTTTTTTGCAAGCATATTGCTTTTCAAGTAATATTTTATCTCCCTGAATTAAACTCATCTCCATTATAATTTTTCCAGTATACTTAAAATAAGTACCTGAAGACAACTTTAGGATTTTTCCTTTGATACATAAACCGTCTTCTTGTTCTTCATTGACAATTGTATATCCCGCATTTTTCAATTCTTCTTCTAGAGCATCTTTCATCCAAATCGGAACATCGTCATCTGTAATAATTTTAACAAGAGCATTGCCATACGTATTCCTCAAAGAACCTATTCTCTGCGGATTCATTCTAGTATCTTGAAAATCATCTACAGCAACAGAAATGTGGTTTTGAGGTTGTTCCTGAAGACTTGGATGATACGTTAAAGTAGTCTTCGTAGTGCAACTTGTCAAAAATATTGCTAAGGGGAAAATACAAAAAATTAAACCTAAATATTTTTTCACGAATACACCTCTTTTTTCTGGAGATTTTGGGAAAAAAAATCTTTTTTTACAAGAGAAGACCAAGGATAATGTAAGCTAAGTGTAATGAAATTCAACTAAAAATAGATATGACACATTCGATACTTGCAACACTAGAAGAAATGGTACTAAATTAGAAATCTAAGCAATGCTTGATCCGATGTCCCCATCTTCGGGGTGAACAAGTTGCAATTTTTTGCCTATTTCATATGACAGTAACATTCCTTCACTACTCTCGCCCATCATTTTTGCAGGCTTTAGGTTTGTAACAACGGCCACATTTTTTCCGATAAGTACTGTGGGATCTGGGTAGTATTTTGCAATGCCTGAAAGAACTTGCCTTGTATTTGAACCTAGATCTATTTGGAACTTGAGAAGTTTATTTGACTTTGGCAGTTTTTCAACGCTTATTACTTTTCCAACACGAATATCTACCATTTTAAAGGCATCGAAATCGATGAGTTTATCTTCTGTCTCCATACTCGATCCCTTCTTTAGTTTTTCAATTTCTGCTTTGATAACGTCATCTTCAACTTTATGAAATAAAATTACAGGCTCTGCAATTTTCGATCCCGTGGATAAATCTGAGGTAGCTAAAGTGTTCCATGAGCTATTTTCTAATTTAATTCCTATTAGATCAGCAATTTTACTAGATGCATTTGGAATGATAGGATTTGAGATAAGAGCAAGGGCCTTCAACGCATATATACAAAGGTGAATAGTAGTCTCAAGCTCACTTTTTTTAGTGGGATCTTTTGCAAGCGCCCATGGCTTTTTTTCATCAAAGTAACGATTTGAGCATGCAGCAAGTTCCATTACAATTTGAGATGCGAGTCTTAAATGATATGTAGAATAGGCCTCAGAAGCCTTTTTGACTTTGGACTCTATTTCATTCTTGAACTCTGAGTCCCTCAAATTAAAAGTGTGTTTAGGTGGAATTTTCTGATCTAGATACCGTTTAGTAAAAACAAGAACACGGTTTACTAGGTTCCCGTATTTACCGAGTAGTTCGCTATTACATCTCATCTGAAAGTCTTTCCAGGTAAACTCAGAGTCTTGACTTTCTGGAGCATTTGCTGCGATGGCATATCTGATTTGATCTGAGGTGAATTGCTTGAAAAACGACTCTAAATCAATAGACCAATTGGCTGATTTACTAAACTGCTTGCCCTCTAGATTAAAAAACTCATTAGCACATAGATCATCAACAAGCTTATAGGGTTTATTTTGCCCCATTGTCATTGCTGGAAAAAAAATCGAATGAAATGGAATATTATCCTTTCCAATAAACTGTACATATTTAGTGTCTGGATTTAACCAATACTCTTTCCAAGCATCTTTTGATCCAGTCTTACTTGCCCAATCCATCGACGCTGAAATGTAACCAATCGGAGCATCAAACCAAACATAGAGAACCTTTCCATCAGTGTCTGGAAGAGGAATCGGAACTCCCCAGGTAGAATCTCTTGTAATCGCTCTCTCTTTAAGATCCTTAATGAAATTAAGAGCAAAGGATGTAACATTACTTTTCCAGTTCTTACTTTTAATCCAACTTGTGAGATCATCTTTAAACTTATCAAATTGCAAAAAGTAGTGTTTAGTCTTCTTAAGAGAAAGACTTGCTCCTGTAATCTTAGACTTTGGTTTGATTAAATCCGTTGCCTCAAAACTTGCAGCGCATTTTGGACATTCATCGCCTCTGGCTTCTTCAAAACCACACTTAGGACAAGCACCAACTACATATCTATCAGCTAAAAACTTCTGGTCATTTTCCGAGTAGAGCTGCTCAGTTTCCTTCTGCTCAATATATCCATTTTTATATAAATCTAAAAAATACTCTTGTACAGGTTGCGTGTGCCCTTTCCAGGTAGTTCTAGAATAATGATCAAAAGAGATACCTAAAGTCTGAAAAAACTCAGAGTTAATTGTATGAAAAAGTTCAACTTGCTCTTCTGGAGTTCTATTTGCGAGATCTGCGCTCATAGTGATAGCAACGCCATACTCATCCGATCCACATACAAAAAGAACATCGTTTCCCTGTAACCTCATAAATCTGGCAAATGCATCTGCAGGCAGGTATGCACCGGCAATATGCCCAAAATGCAATGGACCATTTGCGTAAGGAAGAGCGGAGGTAATAAGGACCTTTTTCATTACTTTTCCGTTTGCTCTTCTTCCTCTTTTTCTCTTTCAGGAATTTCTTTTAAATCTAAATCTACTGGATTGTGTTTAATCTCAGCCAAAATGGAGGTTAATGTAAATTCTTCACCAGCTTTTATATGTCTTTGCGCAACCCTAATGGCATAAGATGCCAAGGCAAAATTGTCGTTAAAAAGCTTCGTAATTCCTTCATTTGTAAGCATGTTTTTATCCTTTATTTATGATTAGAATCGATGGTCTTCTGCAATAATAATACTTCTGAGAGCTTGATATGCAATATCTAGATCATCATTGATGATATGATAATCATATAAGTGAATCTTTTCGAGCTCTTCTTTTGCAAAAGCAAGCCTTGTCTCCATTACTTCACTCTTCTCAGTTGCTCTTTTTACAAGTCTATTTTTTAACTCATCATGGGATGGAGGGCTGATAAAAATATATACAGCCTTAAAAAAAGATTTTAATTCTAAAGCGCCCTGCGTATCAATTACTAAAATAGAATGTTTATTTTGTTTTTCAATATCTGCAATTGTTTCTTTTAGCGTTCCATAATAGTTATCAAATACTTTGGCGTACTCAAGAAAATCTCCATTATTGGCTTTCTCTAAAAAAACCTTCTCACTTAAAAAGTGATAGTCTTTTCCATGAACATCATTGGGTCTTTTAGCCCTCGTGGTGCATGAGATACTCTGGGTTAAATTCTCTTTAAATTCTGAAAGAAGCCTTTTTACAAGAGTCGTTTTTCCAGTACCCGCTGGAGCGCTTATGACAAAGTGAATACTAGAGTGATTTCCAAGGATTTTTTCTGTCATAATTTATTGAATATTTAGTACTTGCTCTTTGATTTTTTCGATTTCGCTTTTTATACTAAGTGCGTCATTTACAATCGATACACCTTGAGATTTTGAACAAATCGTATTAGCTTCTCTTTGCATCTCTTGAATTAAAAATTCAAGCGTCTTGCCCATCTTTTCTTCCTTAGAAGAAAAATAGCCCTTAAATTGTTCAATATGTGACCCAAGGCGAACAAGTTCTTCTGTGATATCAATCCGATCTGCAAAAAAAATCATTTCCTTTGCAATTCGATCTTCATCAATGCTGATGTTAGATTGGAGTTCGCTCAGTTTTTGCAACAATTTTTCTCTGTATTTTTCGGGAGCCTCAGGCGCGACACTTGCAATCTTATTCATATTCTTTTCGATGTTGCTTAGTCGCAAAGCAAAATCCTTTGCTAAATGATCTCCTTCTAAAGATCTCATCTTATCAAAATCCTTTCCTGCAATCTCAATTCCTTTTTCTAGACGGCATTGAAGTTTTTTAGTATCAAATTTTTTATCTAGAGGTTGGTTTTTATATGTCTCGAGTAAAAATGTGAAAGGAAGATCTTTCATTTGATATCCCAAGCTTTCTCCAAGATCATTTAAAGACTTCTTTAAATACTGTAAATCTTCTGTATTTGGAAGATTAATACTACTATCTGCCTGTGATGAATGTTTAGTAATGCGAAGCGTTACATGACCTCTTTGAATAAGGCTTGAAACTTTTTTTCTTAAAGCAATTTCTAATTGTAGGAAGTGTCTTGGTAGATAAACCTGCATTTCCAAATTTTTTCTATTAACGCTATGTATCTCTACTAAATACTCCCCAAGCTCGGTCTCCACAATGGCTCTACCATATGCCGTCATACTTTTCATGTGGAGTAAACCTTGGTAATATTGCTGTTAATTATCATGCACTTATACTAAAAAAGCAGTCAAATGTCAATCTATTGTCACAGTATTACACTATAGAAAATTGGCAAATCCATGCGCGCTACGAAGAAATTTGGTAAGGAGAGGCCTTCAAATCTAATATTTTTTTGATAGGAGCAAAGCTCTGACGATGAATTTCGCATGAACCATATCGCTCAAGCATTTCTTTATGAAGTTTTGTTCCGTAACCTTTATGCTTATCGAAACAATACTGAGGATATTTTACGTGATACTCCAGCATAAGCTCATCCCTAGTATATTTTGCTATGATAGAAGCTGCGCCAATTGTGTGAGATTTAGAGTCTCCCTTGATAATTCCCATCATTGGAATAGCTATATCTGGCATTTGATTACCATCGATTAGTAGATAATCGGGATTTACAGCTAAGTTCTGACAGGCCAACTGCATTGCTTCAAATGTCGCCTGCAAGATATTGATCTCATCAATTCGCATCGCATCGATGATACCAATGCCATAAATAATGTCAGGATGCGTTGTAAGCAGATTAAAAAGCTCTTTTCTTTTTTTTTCACTTAATTTCTTACTATCAGTTACTCCTTCTAGGATAAGATCATCTGGAGCAATTAGAGCTGCAGCAACAACAGGACCTGCAAGCGGTCCTCGACCAGCCTCATCAATTCCAGCTATGGCCTTATAACCCATTTTTTTTACAGATTTCTCATAAAAGAGAAGATCAACTTCTGATAGCATTATCACACCCTAAATATTGATTTAGGACAGTGATGCCAAGATTTAAATTTTAAGACAATGTTATTCTAAGACAGCAATACA
>JAJFMH010000089.1 GCA_021772245.1 Chlamydiota bacterium
ATTACATTGGCAATTAGATGTTTCGTATAGAGAAGATGAGTGTAAAATTAGAAAAGACCATGGAGCAGAAAATTTTTCTGTGCTGAGAAGAGCAACCCTGAATTTACTAAAAGCAGATAAAAAAACTAAGGTTGGAATAAAGAATATATGCTCAATGTTTTACAAGGAAACTGTTAAGTAATTTCTTCATGCAATTTCCCTGACTTGCTTTACATAAACAAATAAAAATAGTTTGCAAATTATTAAAATAAAATCTATTAAATTGATTTTAATTTTAATTTAATATATAATTGGCGCTTCAACCAACTATTATAAGGAAAATCATGGTACATTTTGTTACTGGAATTGTATTCTTGGGTATTGTAGCTCTTATCCCATTTACATCGTTCACCTTAAATAAAGCATTTAAAGAGCCAAACGGGCAATTTTTAAGTGCACAAAATCAGGCCATGCAAATTATAGAAAACTATAAATCAAGTGCTTACAGCTCTTTTTTAGAGAAAAACAATCGAGAATACTTGGATTCAAAAAAAGACTTTGCTTTTGATTCGATCTTAGAAGAGCGAAAGACGCAATCTAAACTATCAAAGAAAACTTCAAGTGTAGAAGTCGCCGCTCAAAAAGAGACTGCTTATGTAAACTTCCTAACTAAAGCGCAAAGCCTTTCTGAAAATGAAGGTGAGGGACAGCTCAGTAAAAATATTCTATCTATGGGAACTAAGCCCTTATCTAGGGATGAACTTATATCCTTAAGTTACGTTGAGTCACTTCATCAAAAATTCAAAGGAGATGGAAAAACGCCTCTTGAAAATAGACTCATCGATCTTGATATCGAATACACTATCAAAACAAGAATGCAGCTAAGTGATTTAGAAAAAAGTAAAATAAATAGCATGGAGTACCAGAAAAACTGTTTAATTTTGCAACTTGATCAAACAAGCGCAATGCTTTTTGCATGTCAGGCCTGTGAAGAAATCACACCTAGTGACTTTAACATCATTCGCGAAATGAAGGGGTATGAGACAATTAGCGCAACTATTTTAGAAAAAAAGGCACTGCTATCATCTCTTTCAAATCTAAAAGCGCAAAAGACAAAGCCATTAACTCCCTACGAGGAAAAGGTTTTATCACTTCATGACGCCTATTTAGATGAGATTAACGCTCTATAAATCTTTTTCTTTTCAAAGCTACGCTCTTGGATTAAGATGCTTCCAAGTATCTAAACAAATGATCCTATGCGCAAATCGATTACCTCTAAAACGCACGTAATTCTAAACGTATTTCTCCTATCACTACTACTCATTGGTTTGCGGGTATTTTATCTAACAACTGCAAAATATGATCACTATTTGGCTCTTTCAAAAAAACCTGCTCGAAAAGTGATCATTGAAAAATCTAACCGAGGCACCATTGTAGACCGCGATAACACACCACTTGCGATCAACAAAATTCAATACCGAGCTTGCATTGTATATAATCATATTCGAGAAATTCCTAAAATCAAATGGATCAAAACTACCAAACGAAAAAAAGAAAAAATCTACTTTCGAAAAAAATATATCGAAGATCTTTCATCCTTACTTGGACAAGAACTTAATCTAGATGAGACTGATATCGAAGATATCATCTACAGCAAAGCGTCTATTTTTCCAACTACGCCATTTGTCATTAAAGATGGCATCACAGAAGAAGCCTATTACCGTCTTAAAATGCTTGAAAGAGATTGGCCAGGCATTTCTGCGCAAAGATCATCTAAAAGACATTATCCTGAGGGGAAAGTCGGATCTAGTGTAATTGGGTACTTAGGTAAAATTAGCTCCTATCAGCACAATAGGCTTGCGCAGGAGCTGAAAGTGACAAGGGAGTTTATTGCTAGGAGAGAAAATAAAGAACCCATATTTCTACCTAAAGGCTTTTTAACAGAAGAGGCAGTATACCAAAGGCGAGACGCTTTAGAAAAAAAAGCCTACACCATTCATGATCTTGTTGGAAAATCTGGAATCGAAGCAAAATATGATGATCGTTTAAGAGGTCTTTTTGGTAAAAAGACCTATGAAATGGCCGCAAAAGGTCATTTTATTAGAGAGTTACCAGGAAGCATCAAGGCTGTATCTGGTGATAAATTAACTCTAAACATTTCTGTAAAGCTGCAAGAATTTGCAGAGGCCCTTCTTGCAGACAATGAAAAAAAAAGGGATCAAAACTTTGCATCGCTTGGAAAAGGGCATGCAAACATTCCAAGTCCCTGGATAAAGGGGGGCTCTATTGTCGCTATGAATCCACAAACGGGAGAAGTCTACGCACTAGCATCTTTCCCAAGATTTGATCCAAATGATTTTATCTTATCTGGCAGCGAGACAGAGATTACGCAAAAAAA
Source organism: Chlamydiota bacterium (assembly GCA_021772245.1). Lineage (GTDB taxonomy): Bacteria > Chlamydiota > Chlamydiia > Chlamydiales > Simkaniaceae > JAJFMG01. The sequence continues at coordinate 2,378 of JAJFMH010000089.1, forward strand.
AGATAACATCAACAAATGGCTCGAAAATTCTACTTATATTGCAAATATCTGGAATGGAAAAACTAATCTTGAAAGGGAATTTTACTCAGATAAAAAGAGCTTTTACATCCAGGAAAAGCCTCTTTCTTGGGGGGCTTATCTTGATACCATTTTGTCTAAGAAAAGCGATGTAAAACATGTATTATTTGAAATAGATACGATTGAGAAGGTTATCTCTATTTTAAATGTACTCGATGCTCTAATAGACATTACGCAAGAATCTCGCATTGACTGCTTGATCAATCACCTTTATCCAAAAGAGCGTGGTCATATAACAATTGAGCAAGTCTCCAACATCAATGAAATGCAAAAAATTGATCAATTACTTGAAAAAAATAACTTTATTGCAGATCCCTTAAAACTTTCTTTAGATCCATACCTTAAAAAAATCAAAAACAATTATGACAAGCTTCTCTTTCTTGATCTACTACGTTTAAATATTGACCATACGAGATTTTCAGAAGTTCTTAAAGAAAGCCTTCCCTCCTACTCGATGGATGAGTATTTTAAACTTTGTCAGGCTTTTACATGCTTCGAAAAAAGCTTGAAGGCCTATTTGAAACAAAGTTTTCATGAAATCAGTTTTCCTCCTTGGCGAGATGCTCATTTCAAAGCTTATTTAAAAGAAAAAAGAGCACTCGAAAAAGAGAGAAAAACATACCAAAGACCTTACACAAACTACCTAAAAGAAGCTGAAAGAAAGCTCTTTGATCAGTTTTATCAACTCAATAAATGGGATATTATTTCTTCTCTTTTTACTGACAAAAGATGCGCTCCAAGCTTGGATAAATACCAAAAGCCATTAGATCACTTTCTTTCTGAAATAGAAAGTGATACATCTCATTTTTTGCATCATAAACTTCACCTTTTAAGACAAACTTTTAATCAATTTGAAAATAGTGATCATGCAGAGCAATTTTTACAAACTATGCGATCATTTGAGGATTTAAATAGACCTCTTTTAGGAAGATATCGCCAAATTCCATCTTTTTTGAAAAAACCTCTTGAAAAGGATCTAGCAAAAGCCTTTTATCCCCGATTTGGATATGGGTATTTGAAATCCTACGCCTATCAACAGTCAACTACTCTTGGTTCTATTTTTAAAGTAGTTACAGGTTATGAGGCTCTATGCCAGGAGGGTAAAGAGCCTCCTTTTTTAAATCCCTTAACGATTTATGATGAAGCGCAGTTTTTAAATACTCCAAGCCCCATCTATGGGACGTTTCTATCAGGGAAACCCATTCCTAGAAGATACCAAGGTGGTAGACTTCCTAAAAGTTATCGCAATTTTGGGAAAGTGGATTTTCATAAGGCATACGAAAAATCAAGTAACCTCTATTTTTCTCTACTTGCTGGCTCATTTAAAGATCCAATCGATTTGAAAAGAGCAAGTTTGGAATTTGGATTTGGAAAAAGAACAGGTCTTGATCTACCTTATGAAATTTCTGGCATGCTCCCCAATGATCTTCGAGAAAACAAAACTGGATTATACTCGTTTGCAATTGGTCAACATTCATTTACAGCAACTCCTATTCAAGCAGCTGTGATGCTTTCAACTTTTGCAAATCAAGGCGTTATCTTAAAACCAAGTGTATTAAAGCAAGCGCAACCGAGAATAAAAGAAACCACCCTGATTCAAATTCCTTACCGAGATTATGTCTTTGAGGGTTTGAAAAAAACCTGCTGGAACCAAGAAGGAAGTGCACATCCACACAGAATTAAAGACTTCTATGGCAAGTTCAGCCTTATGAGAAAAGCTCTGAGTCTAAAAAATCTTGTGATTGGAAAAACATCCACCTCAGAAATTGCCTATAACCCTTGTTTAGATCGAGATTCAAAAAAAATTCTAGCAAAAGAAATTTGGTTTGGCGCGATTTCTTACCCGGATGTAGAGTCAGCAAATATCTTTAAAAATCCAGAGCTTGCTGTCGTTGTATTTTTGAGATTTGGAGATTATGGAAAAGAGGCCGCGTCTCTTGCCTATCAGATAATTCATAAGTGGAAAGAAATACAACCGGTTAAATAGATGCGTTTTGAGTAAGCATACTTTCAAAGTATTTAATCGTTTCTAAAAGTCCTTCTTCTAAAGAAACTTTTGGCTTGAAATCTAGAAGTTTCTTAGCAAGGGTAATATTTGGCCGTCGCTTGATTGGATCATCTTGGGGCAATGTTTTAAAAACAAGTTTGGATGATGATCCAGTAAGAGATACAATCAAGTTGGCAAGCTCAACCATCGATACTTCAACTGGGTTACCAAGATTAATAGGACCTACAACACTTTTTTCAGTGTCCATAAAGGCTAAAATACCATCGAGCAAATCACTATAATAGCAAAAAGAGCGGGTTTGCATACCTGTACCATAGAGTGTTATCGGTTTATTCTCTAAAGCTTGCATGATAAAGTTTGAAACCACTCTTCCATCATTTGGATGCATGTTGGGACCGTAAGTATTAAAAATACGTACAAGCTTAATTGGCAGACCATGTTTATGATGATAATCAAAAAAGAGCGTCTCTGCGCATCTTTTTCCTTCGTCATAACAAGCTCTTTTTCCAATGGGATTGACATGCCCAAAATAATCTTCAGTTTGGGGATGCACTTTGGGGTCGCCATAGATTTCACTTGTCGATGCTTGGAAGATAGTAGCGCCAAGTCGTTTCGCAAGTCCGAGCATGTGAAGCGCCCCAAGTACACTTGTTTTAGTTGTTTGGATAGGATCGCTTTGATAGTGAACAGGAGACGCAGGGCATGCTAAATTGTAGATTTCATCTACTTCAACATAAAGAGGGTTGCAAATATCATGTCGGATAATTTCAAAGTAGGGATTATCTAATATAGGAAGTAAATTATCCTTTGAACCGGTATAAAAATTATCAACGCATATGACTTCTTTACCCATATCAAGAAGTCTTTTACATAGATGCGAGCCTAAAAATCCAGCGCCCCCTGTCACAAGCGCTCTTTTTCTTTTCAAGTGAAAACCCTTATGCTTTTTCTTCTATAAAACCCAAACATGACATTTCACGTCTTTTTTCTACATCAAAATAACGATTGAGATCAAAAGTCTCTAAGTTATAACCAAGAATGGTTTTATCGCAGTAAGATGAGATGATGTAAGAGACTACTTTTGAAGAATCGGAGTTCATATAACAAATCACTTTTTCATACTTCGTAGCGACTCTGCTAAGAAAAATCTGGAATTTTTCTGATTTTATTTTTTCAGTAGCAAACGGTTCTAAATTTCCAATGGATAGTAAATCATATCCCCCTTGATTCTTTACGGGAAGATAACTCGTATTTCCTACTAAATACTTCTCAAACTCTTCTGCACTATTTTTACATATTGAGTTTAATGTAATTAGAAGTGTTTTCTTATTTTCTAAGGCATAGAGCTCCGCAAGTAAATAAGAAATAGCGGCATACTTTTTTGAAATAATACTGATAATTTTTGAATCGCCACCTATAAAAAGAGAAAGCTTACGAAGAAATTCTAACGCAGCAATAGGTTGTTTATCTAAGCTCAGATTCTTTAATTCAACATTTTCAAAACAAATCAGGCCTTTTTCTTCTAAACGCTCTTTTGTATATAGATCTCCTTTTCTAAGCCGGCTTGCAACTATCAATCCAAAATAAAAAAGGGTAATCAGGAAAGAAAAAAGCAACAACAAGAGCAGAATAAATATAGTTTGAGATCTTATGGAAAGAGTTGCGCTATCAATAATTTTGGAAGAATCTTTATAGATATTATTTTCAATGTTTTTAGCTTCATAGGCTTTAGTGACACCTTCCATTATTGTGAGGCCTAGCTTTTTTCTCATCTCAAATTTATTGTCTTGTACCCAACTAGAAGTCAGCTCTACTGCGCCTTGGGATTCATTATCTAAACTGAATTGCAATTGTTTGATCTCATGTTCAATTTCAGCTTTGTAGCCTTCCACTGCCTTTGTAAGAGCATTTTTTGCCATGACGATCTTTTTATTAACCCTTAAAACAAATAGCTGTTGCAAGTCATTTATCTTCGCTTTTTTTGATGTGATCGCTTTTCCAGTCTCCTTGATTTCCTTTTCTAACAGTTGGTAAAGAGTTTTTTCCCAAAGCTCAACACTCTCCTCTAGGTGATCTCTTTCTTTAGTAAGAAGATACCTATCCTGCATTTTTAGTTTTTGCTCTTGGACCTTTGCTAAAAGACTCTCCACAATGGGTAAATCAATGCAGTTTTGTAATGACTGCAAATCAAAATCTCGCTTGTAAAAATCTTCTCGAGCTTTGGTAAGCTTACTATTTTTTTCATACAAGTATTCCAAGTAAGATTTGCATTCACGCAGCATTTTTTCACAAGTTGCAAGATCAATATCTCCAAATTCCCTTTCAATCAACTCTAAGTGATTTTCTCGAAGAATCTCTCTTTTTAGTCCGATCAAATGATCAATATGCATCGTAAAGGGGGTATTTTTACCCAAAAGTCGTGGTAAATTCTCATATTCTTGATGCAACGAGTCAGATACAAAAAATGACTTTGTTTCTTTTAAATTTGATACTAAAGAAAAAGGAAAAAGCTGCAAGGAATGAGTGTCTGTTAACATTTTGTGTTTTGCAAGCGCCTTGGGTAAGAGGTTATTGCAACTTGAAGAACTAAACAATAATTCGAATTCAATCTCTTCCTGCTGTCGGGAGTATGTATTAATCTCATTTTTCAAAGAATAAATTTGTCTTACTAAATCTCGCTGACTTGCCTGCGGCAACCAATTACTGCAGTCACCAGATAGCCTTTTGTACTCCCCTCTAAGCTCAAAAATCTTAGCTTCAAGGGTAGAGTTCTTTTTCATTTCTTTGTTTATTTTTTGCTCAAATGTAAAAAAACCTGATTGTGAAAAATTTTTACCGAGCTCTGTTGCATATTCATGCAACTGATCATCCATTTCATGTGTAAGTTCAAGCTGCCTTTTCTCTAAATATTCTTTTTGCAGCTTTGCAATTTTTGCACTTTGGCGATAAAGGTAGGATTTGTAGGAAAGCATTAATTTATTAAGCGTATCTTTAGCTAAATATGGGTTACTATGTGAATAGACAAGAGTGAGAAAAGATGGGGCATTTTTTTCTTGTGTAACTGTAAGCCTTTTTTTCATCTCATTTAGTTCTTTCCACATAGGTGAAAAAGTAAGCTTATAGATTTCTTCATTAGTAGATATTGCTGGAATATTTGAAAGAGTAAAAGAAACGTCTTGTAGCGTGACTTTTTTTCCAACAGAGGACAATGCAATCTGCTTTCTGTTCGTATCTAAAATTGAAAAACATCCATCCTCTAATACTTTTAGAAAGAGTGTTTTTTTTTCCAATCCGCAGTAATTTACTTTCTCAAGCAAAAAATATTCTTCTTTTTCGGCCTTCATTAAAGCCATTGAACGTATTTTTCTCAGAAACCTATGCTTTATTGCTTTGCATGCCCCATCTGGTTGCACTTTAACTTGTAAACCCAGTTTTTCTATTACACCCTTGTGTAAAAGATTAGCTTTCATAAGTGCGATCGCTTCACCAGTTCTATTTTCTGATCCAGGTAGAATCAAACTTTTCAAAGCCGTAGAAGAATCTTTTTCAGAAGGATTTATTCCCTGTTGAAAAGTAGCTTTGGCAAGAAATGTTGGTTCCATTTGAAAAACAAGAACACAAAGAGTTGCAAAGCACGCAAAAAAAAAGATTAGAATTTTTTTTCTATGCCAACTGAAAATTCGCCTTAGGTCAGAGAAAAAAATATCAGGTTTTGAATCTATCATTGCACAGCCACCACTCCAGATACTCCTTTGGTAAAGATCTCTACAGCTGTAATCGTCGGGAAAATTTGAGTAACAAAACGATTCCACTCAGCGATCGGCGTTGCTGCAACATACACCATATCACCTGGCATAAGAAGCATAGAACTATTTGGTAAGCGCACAATATGCTTCCAATGAAGCGTATATATTTTCGGAGAAACTAAACTCCCTCGAATAACCTGAATATAAGATTTATCACCTGTAAATGGAATTCCTCCGACCTTTGCAAGCGCTTCTTTAATAGAAATAGAGCCAGATGCAATGTCTATAGACCCTGGTCGTTTCACCTCACCCATTACCATAATAGAGCTCATCTGAGATGGCGCTATAAAGATCTTATCTCCACCTTTAACGACAATGTTTTGGCTCATGTCCCCATCAACAATTAATTTTTTCATATCTACTGGCAAAAGATTTCCATCTCTTTCGATATAGCTTTTGAAAAAGTTGGCATTTTGAGGAATCCTAGCCTGGGCTATGACATCAAAAAGTCGCTTTCTACCATCAGCGTCAATATTTGAAAGATGAACAGCTCCCACAATTTCTACTTTTTTACTTCTTTGCTCTGCAAAGGATAAAAACACTTCAATGTCATCAATTTCATCTAAATATCGTTTTTGAATTCGTTGCTTTACTTCCGCAAGTGTGAGTCCAACAACAGGCAAGGGTTTAAGAGAGGGAAGAGTCAACATGTTATTTTCCACAACAAAGCCGCCCTTTGCGCCCACTCTTTCAATAGCGGCCACTAAATCAGATCTTGTAGGATGGAACAAAGAAAGATGAAACGCATCCCCATTTGCGATACGTACACTGTATTCCTCCAAAAGTTGCGGATCTAAGTGATTTCCATTTCTTCCCTCAAAGGAAAGTATTCCAAACTTTCCTTCACGGATTTTGTACGAATCAATAACAAACTCATCAGCGCCAAGAACTTCAGATCCGCGATAGGGAGGATTGGAACAACTAAAAAGAAGACAACCTATTAGAAAAAAACTAGAAAATATGCGCTTCATTTGCCTCCTCTTCGCCTTTTATAAATATGGAGCGGTATGCTATCATGGGAACGAGTTTTTTTTCAGAAGAATTGTAGTAAATAATTTCTTGATAGTGAAGCACATGAGTCATTCTATTTTTATTACCGGAATCGCTGGATTTATTGGCTTTCATACCGCCTTAGCTCTTAAAAAACTTGGAATGAATGTATATGGATGTGACAACTTTAATGACTACTACGATGTTTCACTAAAAAGACTAAGAGAGCAAAAATTGCTCGATGCAAACATTCCTGTTTTTGCATATGACATTTCTGACACTAAGTCTATTAAAGCGCTACTGGAGGATAACAAAACCTCTCATGTCATTCATTTGGCAGCGCAAGCTGGGGTTCGATACTCTCTAGAAAATCCAATGAGTTATATCGACACAAATGTAAAAGGATTTACCAATCTTTTAGAGACAATCAAAGACATTCCCGGCATCAAACTCATCTACGCATCATCATCCTCGGTGTATGGATTAAATAAAAAAGTCCCTTTCAGTGAAAAAGATCGAACCGATAGCCCTGCAAGTCTCTACGCAGCAACAAAAAAAATGAAGGAACTCTTAGCGCATACCTACCATAACCTCTATCAAATTCCAATGCTTGGACTGCGCTTTTTTACCGTCTACGGACCTTTTGGAAGACCTGATATGGCCTATTTTCATTTTGCAAAAGCTATTGATGCGCAAAAAACTATCGATGTATATCAAAATGGACTCTTAATGAGAGATTTTACCTATATTGATGATATCGTAAATGGAATCGTTGCCTCTATTGACACTCCCTTTTCTTATGAAATCTGTAACCTTGGCAATAAGAAAAAAGAAAGTGTTAACACTCTTGTATCTCTAGTAGAAAAGCACCTTGGGAAAAAAGCCAAGATTAACTTTGCTCCATTTCAAAAAGGAGATGTAATCCAAACTTTTGCAGATATTGAAAAAGCGCAAAACCTTCTTGGATTTAATCCAAAAACATCCCTTGATAAAGGCATCTCCAAATTTATTTCTTGGTATCAAGAGTATAAAAACCAAGTTTAGATTTTGCTATGAATCACCTTTTGGAATGCTTGTCCAATATTTTCAATTAGATCTGATGCAATCACATCATAAGAAGTGTTTTTTTGCGCCGCAATTTCGCCTGCTAAACTATGTAAAAAACATCCAAGCGCAGCGCTTGCATAGCAGCCTATTTTTTGCGCAATAAGTGAGGCTATCATACCTGTTAATACATCACCAGATCCGGCAGTTGCCATTCCAGGATCACCGCGATAAATAATAAGAGGCTCTTTAAGCGGCGCAAATATAAAAGTGGCAGCTCCTTTAACAACAAGCATCGCCATATTTTTTTCTACATAGCCCTGACATAGAGAAATGAGGTTTTCATCTAATTCCTTAATAGAAACATCTAATAGATTTGCTAGCTCTTTTTTATGTGGGGTTAAACAAAGTGGACCATTATGAGCTTTGATTTCATCTTTCAACGCAAAAAGCCCATCAGCATCAATGAGTACAGGCAAAAGAGTTTTTTGGAATATTTGTTTTGTAAAGGAAATGCTAACCTCAGTCTTTCCCATGCCAGGCCCAATATAGATAGAACTTGCTCTTTTTTCTTCTTCTAGAAAATGAGAAATATTTTCTTCATCTAAAGTAGAGGTAAGAATTTCAGGGGCTAAGGTTTCGTTGCTATCAGCATCTTTTGGGTAAAAAATACGAACAATGCCGCATCCTGTACGAAGGGCTGCTAAACTTGAAAGTTTTGCAGCGCCCATCATCCCTTTTGAACCAGTAATACCGAGTACATACCCAGCTTCATATTTATGTCTTGAACGCTTGATATCAGGCAGGTACGCCTTCATAGCATTTTCATCTAAAATGTATGCTGATGGCTTTTCGCTTGCAACATAGGAAGGGTCAAGACCAAAATCTATATGTTGTAATCGACCAATGTAATCCATCCCATTGCGAAGAAAAAATCCAATTTTAGGAAGGCCCAAAAACAACGTAATATCTGCTTTAATAGCTATAGGGTTAACCTCTCCAGTATCTCCGCAAAGCCCAGATGGAATATCAATAGAAATCGTTGGAATGGAAGAAGCATTTGCCTTTTCAATAACGCTTAAAACAGGCTCTGTAACAGGTGGGGAAAAGCCCGTTCCCAAAAGAGCATCCACTATCACGCCTGAACTTAAATGCATATGTTCAAACGATCTGTGATACTCACCGCCTTTAGCAATATATCTTTGTTGCATTTCTTGGTTTAAAGGGCTGCATGATCCTTCTTCAAAAAGGGCATATGCCTCTACTTCAATATCCTTTTCAATAAGATGGATGCCGAGTACGTATGCATCTCCCCCGTTATTTCCCTTGCCAATTAAGAGGGTTACTTTCTTTTTGATATCATTTTCATTCAGATAATGAGCTACAAAGTCAGCGAGATTTTTTCCGGCAGATTCCATGTATTTCTTGGAAGAAAAACCATCTTCGATGCTTTTAGCTTCCATTGCAGCCATTTGTTTTGCTCGAACAACTTTGAACCCTTCCATTTAGCGATGCTCGTCCTTTACAGGTCTTGTAAGAAGTTCTTTAACAGCCTTTTTGGGATCGAGACCTTCGTAAATAATCGAGTATACTGCTTGTGTAATTGGAACACTCACACCTGTTTTTTTACTCAGTTGCAAGGCAGATACGCAAGTATATGCGCCTTCTACAACCATTCCAATCTTCTCTTTAGCGTCTTCTGCAGAGTAACCTTCGGCAAGAAGCTCACCAAAAATATTATTTCTAGAAAATTTGGATGCGCAAGTAACACATAAATCACCCATACCAGAGAGGCCATTAATCGTTTCAGGTAAGCACCCCTTACTCTTGGATAATTTTCTCATCTCATGGAGCCCACGTGTCATAAGCGCTGCTTTGGTATTTTCACCAAAACCGAGTCCACTTGCAATGCCGCATGCAATTGCAATAATATTTTTCATAGCTCCACCAAAGGAGATCCCAATCATGTCATTGTTCGGATATACTCTGAAGAAAGTATTATTAAAGGCTTCTTGAATGACGGGTCGAACCTCCTTATTGTAACTAGAACAAACGACTGATGTCGGAAGTTTTTCCATTACTTCTTGAGCAATACTTGGACCACTTAAACAACCAATAAGTTCTTTAACACCCTCGCCTAAAACCTCTACTGCAACTTCTGATAGTAATTTACCTGTATCTTGCTCGATACCTTTCGATGTAATTACAAAGGGGACTTTTATATTTCCAATAGCTAAAAGATCATTTAGTACAAACCGGAACCCTTGCGATGTCACAGACTCTACAATTAGATCAGCATCTTCAATAGCGCCTTTTAAATCGGTTGTCACAGTAATATTTTCATGAGCTACGCAATGCAACCTTGGGTGCTTTTGCCCACCTGCAAGGGCGTCAGCCTCCTTTTGGAATTTTGTCCAAAGCTTTACTTTATGTCCATTCGCTGCAAGTAAATTAGCGAGGCAAAAGCCCCATGCGCCAGCCCCTAAATATGCAATCTTCATTTCAGTCCTTAATATACTTTTTCTTTTTGCAGTAAATCTTGTAGTTTCTCTACACAAGCTCTACACTTAATAGGAGAGAAAAAAAATTCTCTATCTATTTTAAAAATTTTTACTTTAGAAGCTTTTATAAAAAGATCAAAAATAAATTTCTCCATTTTCCATACTTTTGTCTCAGTAGACTCCCAAAAACTTCCTTTATAGTCTGCTTTTTTTCCTTTTTTTTCCACTAAATGAGAAACTATGTAGTCACCACTTACTTTTTGAATAAATGACATCGTTACAGAAAACATCCCACTATATCCAATGGAAGGCTTTGTATTTTCCATCTCTTCTTGCAAATAAAGATATTCAATTACACTTACCTTTTGCATATTGTCTTGCACCAAAACCCCAAGAGATTCGCCTTCTTTTTTTTCAACGCCTTGAATAAGCACATCGATGTCTTTTCCACATATGGCTTTTATGCATGGATTCGCTAAACAATTATCGATGGGAACTACATTTATATTTTTAATCTGCAAATTCTGCCATTTCCCAAAAATAGGAGAATTATGAAATAGTGACAAGGCTTCCCCATTTCCATTAGGAGCTACACTTATATTTTGATTTTCATCTAAAAACCAGTAACCATCTTGATCAAGTAAAGGGAGTGATTTTTGCATGAAAAAATCCACTCTTTCTTCATCCAAATTAAAATATTGATTTTTCTTAAAATGAGCGATCGTTGCTTCATGATTTTTGCTTGATGTCATGATTGCCAGATAAGTATTACCATCTTTTTTGATTTTATTTGCAAAAATCGAAAAAAGAGATCCCATTCCTTCAATCTCGAAACACCCTTTTGGTCCATCAAGCCCAAGTCTTGATCCATCTCCACCTGCAAGTAAAACACACCCAATTGTCTCAAGTTCAACATCTCCTTGTGGAAGGGGCTCTACTTCACACAGACTTGTAAAACAAGAAGTAGAAACCTCTTTTTTTTCTTCGAAGAGAGCTCTTTGCTCTAGAAACAATTCTAAACCAAACTCTTTGACTTGCTCCTCAATTTTTTTTTGCAATGTAATTTCAAACCGGCAAATACCAGCATATGTAGCTTTAGAAAAAATGGTTTGCAATAACTTATGATCCATCAAAAAGAGCCTCATACACTTGATTGATACCAATTGTGGAAACATCGCCCGCCTCTCCAATAAGAGGAATATGTTTACAACCTTCGTTTGGTGATACAACGCCTTGCCTTAGAATCCCTTGTCTTGGATCACTCCAAATCGAGACCAAATGGATTGGAAAATGCGCATCAATATAATATGCGCACGAGAGTACACCCGAGTCAGGCGCTACTAAATATTGACATCTATTTTTAATCAGAGATAGCATCTCAATTACATTTGTATCCCCTCTCAAATCAATGACATGGTCCATATCAAATGCATCATCTTTTGCCATTCCAAATAGAATCACTTTTCCTTTTTTTGCAGCGCCAATTTTTTGAAGTAATTTTCTCCATTTATCATGATTCCAATTTTTCTCATATCCGTAGTACATGCCCGTTTCAGAGTTCACATGCGCTCCAATATAAGTCTCCCCTGAATCTAGGTCATATTTTTCGATAAGAGCATCAAAGTTTGCATTCCATTTTAGCTTTGGAGTAAGAGATCCAATTTGCCATGAAAGCCACCTTGTTGGATCGATTCCATCTAAATGCACATCAAAGTTGTTATATTGGCTCCCAAGCTCTTTTATAATATCAACTTTTTCTCCCCTTTTAAAGCCCCCTTCAATCACCTCTACGTGATCGAGTAACAAGAAAAGATCTTTCAAATCTTTTCTTGTTAAAAATGTAATCGAGGCATGAGGAATAATTTCTCGTATACGGTATACAAGCGCATAAAGACCCAAAGGGATATCTCCAAGCCCTCTATTCCAAACAAGTAAAAAGCGATTGTGGTTTGACTTCTTTGCTTTTTGCAAGAGGATATCAAAGGGGTTTTTCCACTTGCAGTAGATATCTTTGATTAAACCCATTTTTCTATCTCTTTGATTACATCTCTTGCTTCGATATTTTTCATACATCGAAAATCAATTGGACATTCTCTTTTAAAACAAGGGGAACACGAAACTTGCTTTTGAACAACTGATTTGCTTTTAGATGGTCCTGTCAAAATCGCACTTGTTGATCCGAAAAGAGCCACTAAGGGAACCTCTAATGCATCAGCAATATGCATTGGACCACTATCGTTACTTACAAATACATTACAAATTGATATCAAAGCCATCAGCTCTCTTAGAGATGTCTTTCCAGATAAGTTGATCACACGCTTGTCAAAAGGATCCGTGATCTCTTTGATCAAAGAGAGTTGAGAGGAGTCACCAAAAAACACAATTCTAGCATCTTCATATTTTTCTAAGAGAGACTCTGTCATTTCAATAAACCTTTCCTTAGGCCAGCACTTAGAAGAGCCATAGCTTGCACCAGGATTTACTCCAATAATCATATTTTCTTTGAAAACGCCAAATGTCTTCAATATTGCGCGAGCATCTTCTATCTCTTGTTTTTCTAGAAATAGCTTTGGCATTGTTTGGGTCTTAGAAATACCAAGCGGCGTAAGCAACGCTTTATAAGTCAGGGTTAGATGCTGCGTATCTCTTTTTTTCGGAAAAGAAATTGGGTGGGTAAGTAAAAACGATCTTCCCCCGCTTTTAAACCCCAACCTTGTTTTCACTTTTCCCTGCATAAACCACCACGCAGAAGACATCGAATTCGTAAGCAAAATACCCAGATCGTATTTGCCCATTCTTAGTTTTTGAATCAGACCACGATCCGAAATCCTTCGAAGCCAAGATGGTATTTTTTCAAAGCAAAATAATTCATCAATAAAGGGGCTTTGATACAAAAGTTCACACATGGGAGACCTGCACATCGCGGTAATACAAGCATTTGGATAACGATTACGGATATCTTCAAGAATCGGTGTCGCCATTACAATATCACCGACCCAGTTGGGCATCCTAATAATAATATTTTGATATTCTTCGTTTTTCACTTTACTTCTTACAATGGATCTTCTCTACAACATATTACATTAATTTGATTTAAAATCTCACTCCCAGAAATCCTTTGCCCCAAAAGATCCAATCCATACAATAAAAAGTGTATTACAACTAAGACCTTGCCGTGCAAAAACAAAAAAAAGAATATGTGATTTTAGGGGTAGATCCTGGAACAAGAGTCACGGGGTATGGTCTTCTTAGAACTTGCGGTCAAATTTCTAAACCTCTGGATTTTGGTTGCATACGCCCACCCATCAAACAAGAACTCAACCAGCGATATCTTTATCTATTTAATGGCATAGAAGAACTAATCAAAAGATATTCTCCCGATTTCCTATCTGTAGAAACGCAATTTTTTAGTAAGAATGCGCAGAGCGCCTTAAAACTTGGCATGGCTCGTGGTGTGATTATACTTGCGGCCACTAAAAGAGGGATCCCCGTCTATGAATACGCACCTAAAAAAGCTAAAATTGCCGCTGTTGGAACGGGCTCTGCTAGCAAAAATCAAGTGCAAAAAATGATCCAACTCCTATTAAATCTAAAAGAGTTGCCCACACCAGAAGATGCAGCGGATGCATTGGCCCTTGCCCTTTGCCACGCCCATCATATGAAACTTAGTAACCTTGGAATATAATTATGTTTGAATATATCAAAGGAACACTCTCCTCTTCAACCTCTCATACTGCCATCGTGGATGTGCAGGGAATTGGATACCTTATCCATATTCCCCTAAGTACATTTACAGCTCTTCCCCAAATCAAAAAACCTATTTCCCTTTATATCTCTGCAGTCATAAAAGAAGACTCACATAGACTTTTTGGGTTTTTAACCCTTAGCGAAAGAGACCTATTTAATCGCGCTAAAGAAATTTCAGGTATAGGACCTAAAACGGCGCTATCTCTTGTGGGGCATATGGAAAGTCAAGATTTTCAAATGGCCATTTTAAATGAAAATATTCCCCTTATCTCTAAAATCCCAGGTATAGGAAAAAAAACAGCTGAAAGACTCATTGTAGAGCTTAGAGACAACTTAAAAAAATCTCCACTCGAAGCCACTTCCAACAAACCGTTATGTTCACCGGTTATGCAAGATGCTATTATGGCGCTCACAAACCTTGGCTATAACCCGACCCAAGCGCAAAAAGCCATTAAAAATGCTATGAAAGATCGCACCGATGAACCACCTCTATCCCAGCTAATTAAACTCGCTCTTGCAAGTACATAGAACTAATTGGAATTGAGTTTTTATAATTCTTAAGTTACAATTTCGACTTTGTTATTTCAAGTAAAATAAAATGGAATTTGTACACAATTACAGAGAATCTGATGCTACAATAGCAGCTATAGCAACGCCGCCAGGTGATGGCGCTGTTGCAATGATCCGCATTTCTGGAAGAAATGCATTTGTTATCGCAAACTCTATTTTTTCAAAAAATGTTTTACACTTAGAATCCCATAAAGTCCACTACGGTAAAATCATTAACTGCAAAAAAGAAATGGTAGATGAGGTTCTGCTTCTACCAATGAATGGCCCCTATTCCTACACTGGTGAAGACACAATTGAGATCTTCTGCCATGGCGGTTCTCTTATTACGAAACAAGTTCTTGCAACCTGCATTGAAGCAGGAGCTCTTCTTGCAGAGCCTGGTGAATTTACACTCAAAGCCTTTAGAAATGGAAAAATGGATCTTACCAAAGCAGAGGCTGTGCAATCCTTTATTTCTGCTAAAAGCGAAGCGGCCCTAAAGGCATCTTCAATGCATTTAGAGGGCAAGTTTCATAAGACAATCTCTTCTTTTCAAACCAAGCTCACAAATGTAACAGCGCATCTAGAAGCGTATGTTGATTTTCCTGAAGAAGATATTGCAACAGATACCAAGGAAGACCTTCTTGCATCGCTCACTCATATCAAAAATGCTCTAAGCTCTTTTAAAAAGAGCTATTCTGATGGAAAAAAAATTAAAACAGGGGTCAAACTCTGTCTTCTTGGTTCACCAAATGTGGGTAAATCCTCTCTTTTAAATGCCCTACTACAAAAAGAGAGGGCCATTGTAACACCCATCCCCGGAACAACAAGAGACTCCATTGAAGAAGACTTGCAAATCGGAGATCTTCATTTCCAAATCATCGATACAGCAGGAATCCGTGACACCGAAGATCTCATTGAAAAAGAAGGAATAAAAAGATCGCATTCTCTCTCTCAAAGCGCTGATATCACGCTTTTCTTACTCGATAGCACTAAAAATGTTTCTAAAGAAGAGCTTCAAACACTTGGTACGCTTTGTAAAAAAAGCACCCTCATTATTTGGAATAAAATTGATATTTCAAAGAAACCACCAGAAAGCATTGACTTCCCTCATATCGTCTCCATATCAGCTTTGCAAGAAACAGGCATAACGGAACTTAAAAACTATTTGCTCACAATGACTCTAGAAAAACCTTTTTCCAAAGAAGAAGTCATTTTGACAAATGAAAGGCATTTTCAAGCTATTTCTAAGGCGCTTTCTACAATCGAAAAAGCCATTGAAGGATTAAAGCAAAATCTCTCACTTGAATTTGTCGTAATTGATATTAAAGACGCTATGAAACATCTTGGAACAATCATTGGAACAAACATCACTGAAGATGTTCTAGATGCGATTTTTTCTACTTTTTGTCTTGGAAAATAAATGAAACATACAAGATTCATTCAAGAAAAGTTAAACGAACTTTTCCCCAACCCTCCTATTCCACTAAATCATAAAGATCATTTTACACTTCTGATTGCAGTGGTACTTTCTGCGCAATGCACAGATGCGCGAGTAAACTTAGTAACACCGGCATTATTTGAAAAAGCAGATACTCCTGCCAAAATGAAAGACTTGCCCCTTCTAACAATTGAAAATCTCATTAAGACCTGCGGTCTTTATAAAACAAAAGCTAAGGCTCTTAAAAATTTATCTAAAGATTTAATCGATAATTTCCAAGGCAATGTCCCAAATACACTTGAGGAGCTTATCACGCTTCCAGGTGTTGGAAGAAAAACAGCATCTGTTGTGCTAACACAATGTTTTAACATGCCTGCTTTTCCAGTAGATACACACATACATAGACTTGCTAAAAGATGGAAGCTTTCCACTGGGAAAAATGTCCTTACTACAGAAAAAGACCTAAAGGCAATTTTTCCTAAAAAAGACTGGATTAAACTCCACCTTCAAATTATTTACTTTGCAAGGCAGTACTGCCCTGCAAAGAAACACAACAAAGCTCTGTGTCCGATTTGCAGTAAAGTTACCGACTAGAAACTAATCTCGTTTTGGATTACCCGGTTCATCCTGAAAACCATCCGTAAAGATACTCGAAAATATTTCACAGAGACTAGGTTTTGGACCTGGATCAAAATCACATGCGTCTTCATCTAACCACTCTACAGTCCCCAGTTTTGTGTTATCTTGTACCTGTCTAGTATCAGTTCGACTTCTTAATCCCTCATCGCAATTTCTTATCGCATTTGAATCTCCCACCGGAACTTCAGTAGGAATATTATTTATAGCAGCCACTATTCACCTATAATTATTATATATTAAAAAATACTTAACTACTAAAGTATGGTTTTATATGATCAAAAGCTCTCTGAAAGAGTTCGAAAAGCACCTCGCCATATCCATCAACCTCAGGAAAACTACATTTATAATCTCGATCAGACAGATTTTCTTCATGTGTTTGACACATCAAATCAACAAGCTTCCCGTATTCAGCCTCAGTAAAAGTTTGAGGTCCCATACAGCTTTCTTCTTCCATATATCTAGAATCAGGAAAAGCACCCATTTCTTCATCAATTATTGTTACAGCCATTACTCACCTATATTTATTATTAAGCTACATAAATAATTATATAACAACAAAGTATTTATCTCAAATTAATAATAATTAAAGTTTTGTTTATAATATAAATCTATTTCCTAATTAACATAAGAAATCAGCAGCTTTTGCAATTAAAAGTGGAGCTCCACGAGGGAGTTTTTTTATGTGTTCACGTGGGTGCTATCAGGAATAAACAACTGGTTTAAAATAAGTTAAGCCGAATTTTTCTTGTTGAGCTATGAACTTGCTAAGATAATTAAAAGCTACTTACAACTTAGAATAAACTTGTTGTGAAATTTAATAGTCATTTGATTTCTTTAACATGCCCTGATTCATCTATATTCAGCTGAATATATGAGAGTTAGATAATGAATCACCCCTGTGAACACTTACAAATTTTTAGATCTAGAAGGCTTATCTGCATATTCGAAAGATTCAATTGACTTATGCAAAATATTGGTAATAAATGACTCGGATAAAAAAACCCTGCAATCAATATAGATTACAGGGCAGATAGTATCTGTAAAAGAACAGAAAGTGCCTAGAACATGGCAGTTTCGCTTTACGAGTCTACATCTTACATTGGAGCTAGTGTAACCGATACGAAGTTCCAGCATCCTCACTATCTGAAGAAACATCATTTAAAACTGTTGATCTACGTCTTGTGAGATGTCTTAAGCATGATCTGAGTAAAATGCACCAGGAAAAATTTGGTACCCAGTAAACGGATTACTGACTCCTATAGTAGCTGCTAAAACTGCAAGTTTAGGTGCTAAAACTGCAAGTTTAGGTGCTTGATCGAATCTATGTCCATTATTTCCAATTTGTTGATCCGAACTCACTTCTTCGCAACCATCATAATCATCATAATCATCATCAAAAAGTCCTTCGCTAGATGACTTATTATTTGCAAAACTCTCAACTAGAACAAAGCCATCTGGTGTTACTACACTGGTAAAATAGTTATCAGGTGTTACTACTACGCTAGTCATAATTTTTCTCCTTATTTTATTATTAAATTAATCTGATTTAAATCTTAGTCGTTTAGTAAATTTTCTACCCTTAGAGAATATGGTAATCTCAGAAGTGTTGAGCTCCACTCCAAAACTGTTTCTTGAAACTCTTTTGCACAGTTTTTAACTTTTTCTGCTGCAGCATCTAGAGAATCAAAATGATTTGTGTCTGATCGGATTTGAAAATTGGGGTCAGCGGATATGTCTGACACATCACTCACTATCTCATATTTACTATCTCGATCATCAATTTCTACTCTCACTATCCCATTTTCACTATCTCGATCATCAATTTCTACGTTGATTATTGCAGGCCCTGAAGGCTGAAAATTGGAAGTGAATTGTTTAGTTTCAGATCCATCACATGTTGACTCCGAGCTACAAACCTGCCAATTATCTGTAAAGCTTCTTTGGAGGTTTGAATCTGGTGGGTATTCAGAAGGATAATTTTCGTCTTCAAAACTGAAGGGATTGAAACCTCCCTCATTTTCTTTAGAATACTCAGACACATTCGATGACATACCATTACCTTTTTAAAATAGTTTTTAGTAAAACAGAATTTTGAATCTACAAACAACAATTTACTTAATTTATCACTTATAATTATATAAAAAAAACACAAGTTAATTCAATGTAATTATGAAACAAAACAATTATTATGTATGATGAAAAAACAAAGTTGCGTAAATAAAAATTTATAAAAAAACTCCTTAACACCTTCGATTTTAAATTTATAACTCTTGCAAAAATTCAAGTGCTGTTTTAAAAACCCAAAAAAATAATTTAGAGATTTTAAGATACAATTCAAGGAGTAAGGCCCAGAACAAACTAAAATGACAATAAATCTGAAAAATCTAGAACATGTGCAAAAAACCTGTCAGTATAAATACTACTTGAAACGCCACCTACGTGAATCAAAACAGGTTTAATTGAAAAGCCTCTGGGAACACTCAATCGATCTATTTTTCTCTGCAGTTCCTGCTTTATATTATTACCAATTTCATTTTGAGAAAATTTGATCTCTACTAGATATAGCACTCGATGATAGGTCTGAATTAATAGGTCAATTTGACAACCATCATTCTTTCCAGATTTTCTTTGGAAAAAAGGCCCGGCTCTTAGTACGTCTCCTGGTGGAATATTAAGGTGCTTATATATTTGTCGGAGGTTATTTAAGACTAAATTCTCAAATTGAAGCCCAAGAATTGTTTTCCAATTTTCCTTATGAAAAATGGAATGACTATCATAACTATCTGCAAGTATCTTATTCTTATTCGGCAAAACCGCTTTCAAATAAAACCGGACATAATTGTCACTTATTCTAAACCTACTAAGAATCGACTCTTTTCCTGTTTTTAAATCCCACGTATAGTCTCTGGCTACAAAACCAGCTTGCACTAAATCATCTAAGTAATCGCTATAAGAGCCACTTGGTTTTACACCAAGTACTTTATACACATCTTTTAAAAAAAGACTCTTTTCACTCATTTGAATGAGGATTTCTTTATAGGTATTTGTGCGTGATAAAAACAGATCATGAAATATCCTTTCGAACTCACCAAAAAGCATTCCCGTCTCTTTAAAACACAGCCTATTGATATTTTGCTCCGCGGATTCATTTGGAAAAATTTCTTCCAAGTATCTTGGAATCCCACCTGTTACAGAAAGTGTTTTGAAAATTTCATAAGGAGCAATACGACCTTCCTGGGATGCCCAGAACTTACAGCAATCAGATAGTGGCATTTCTTTTAAGTGTAAACTCATCGTAATTCTACCAACAAAGCCTGTTCCACTTAATATATTACGATCGATCCAACTAGAAACAGATCCACAAAGAATAAGAATTAACTGCCTGTTTTTGGAAAACCCTAAATCCCACGCATTTTTTAACTTTCCTAAAAAATCTGGGTCTTTGGAACCGAGCCATGAAATTTCATCCATGACAATCACGATTGGCCCCTCTTGAGTATGCTCTATCAGTTCATGAAATAAAGAGCTCCAGTCACCTGCTTCTGGTTTTTTAATTTTTAATTGATATTGAACCTGCCTTGCAAATTCCTCGCATTGACTTCGCATCGTAGTATTTTTTGTAGGAGGTATGCCTGCAAAAAATAGAGCTGGCATACTACCACAAAACTCTGATATTAAACGACTTTTGCCAATCCGTCGCCTTCCTCGAATTACGACCAGACTAGAAGTTGATTTTTTTAACAATGATCTAAGATCACTTAATTCACTTTCTCTTCCAATAAAATCAGTCACAACATTCCCTAAAACCTGCAATTTCTCATAAAATAGCATAAATACTGTTTTATGAGAAATTATAGAGCAAAAAGCCATCTCACAAAACAGCATTTATGCTATTTTATGAGAAATCAGAAACAAGAAAACTAATTATCAACAACTTATGGTTTTTCAAAATCTTGAAAAAATGCTATTTTGAAATACATCCTCTGGATTATTTGGGTAAAACTTGATGAAATTTAGGTTCTTTCCATCAAATTTAGTAAAAAATAATCATTTTTTGATTCCCAGAGAGTCCCCCATTTGGGCTTTTGTTTCCATATGGTGAGCAGATGCTGCAAGGAGATCCTCATCGAAGGTTATTTTATCTTTCTCAAAGAGGAGAACTAAGCAAGAACCTCCAAACTCAAAGTAACCTTTTTCATCTCCCTTTTGGTACGACTTATCTGGGGTAAACGTATTTTTAATACTTCCCACATGAGTTGCTCCAATCTCAAGGTACTGGATTTGTCCATAATCATTTGACTGCAAGGATGTGATTACCCTTTTGTTTTGCTGAAGTATTTCGATGTTTTTGCGAAGAGCAATAGGATTTACCGAATAGAGATAACCATTAATGAGTTTTGGTGCACCTGGGGTGCAATCACAGGGGAAATGGTATCTATGATAATCTGTTGGGCAAAGTCTTGCGATTACCATCGAACCATCCTTATATCTTTGATAAAGCTCATCACTTGCAAGTAATTTTTTGAGATCGAATTTGGTGCCCTTAATAAAAAAACCTTTTGCATTTGAAATAGATGGAAATACTAAATATCTACCATCCGCTGGCATACAAAGATTTTTTGAAATGGGGCGAGCCTCTTTTTTTAGTTTGCGAATAAAAAAATCATTGAATGATGAAAAGGACTTTTTGGCAAACTCAGATGAATCCACACAAAAATGCTCAATAAAAGGCTTTACCTTTCGTTTAGACAAAGGCATTTTTTGAAAGCAACCGTAGATGTTTGATAGCCAAGCGTTTTTATAAAAAAGAGGAAGTAACACCTTATAACAAAATTTAGAAAGTCGTTTCTTTCCATAAAGAAGTGAGATAAAGTACATCCCATATACCTTCTCTTCTTCAATTTCTTTTGTCTTCCGATCTTTATAGTAAATACTACAATTCATTTAGGGGTTATTATCCTTATACACAAAATAACCCATCGTGGCGCAAAATATGAAAAAACACAATATTTTAATATATGTTTACCATGTATGAAAAACCTTGTTTTAGGTAAAATGGATGGGAAAACACATGATTGCAACAAATTCAAAATTGCCATACATTTGGGTCAATTTATAAATATTGCAAACGATCTTTTTTAATTTAGGAATTCAAGTATGCTAGGGCTTATCAAAAAAATTTTTGGAACTGCGCAAAGTCGAAAAATCAAATCCATCCAAAAAATTGTTTCCGAGGTTAATACTTGGGACGAAAAACTCAAGCCTCTCTCAGATGAAGAGCTAGTTGCAAAAACAACTGAATTTCAATCTAGATTAGAAAATGGCGAAACACTAGACGATTTGCTTCCAGAAGCATATGGTGTTGTTAAAAATGCATGTCGCAGACTTTGCGGAAAAGAAGTTCACGTTTCCGGCTATGATCAAAAATGGGATATGGTCCCATACGACGTACAAATTCTTGGTGCTATTGCTATGCATCAAGGATCGATCACAGAAATGCATACAGGAGAGGGAAAAACACTTACTGCTGCAATGCCACTTTACCTAAATGCTCTTACTAAAAAGCCTGTACACCTTGTTACAGTAAATGACTACTTAGCCAAAAGGGATTCTGATTGGATTGGAACAATCTTTACCTTTTTAGGCCTTACAACAAAAGCACTCACCAACGACATTCCACCAGATGAGCGAAAAGAAATTTACGCAGCAGATATCGTATATGGAACTGCCTCAGAATTTGGATTTGATTATCTAAGAGACAACTCCATGGCACACTCCAAAGAAGAGCAATGCCAAAGAGGGTTTTTCTTTGCAATTATTGATGAAGTTGACTCTATCTTAATTGATGAAGCAAGAACACCACTAATTATTTCAGGGCCATCTGCAAGCTCTAAACAAATGTATGATTCATTAAAAAGTCCTATTGCATCTCTTGTTAGGTTGCAGCGTGATGCCTGCAGCAAACTTGCAACTGAGGCTAGAAAAACTCTCGAAAAGCTAGGGCAACTCGATGAAGAGCCTGTAAAAGCCTCGAAAGAAGACTTAGAAAAAATAGAACAAGCTTATAAAAATCTTTGGCTTGTAAATAAAGGCACTCCCAAAAACAAGATCCTTAAACGACTTAAGGAAAATCCAGACGTAAGAGCGCAACTTGAAAAATGGGAAACCTACTTCTACGGCGATGCCAACAAACAAGAAAGATTAGATATTCTATCTGATCTTTATATCATTATTGATGAAAGATCATCTGATTATGAACTCACAGATAAAGGGATTGGCGCTTGGGCATCCTTCCAGGAAGAAAACCATGAAGATGACTTCATGATGTTAGACCTTGGCCACGAATATGGTCTTATAGACGATGACACAGAAACTACAGAAGAAGAAAAGCTACAGAAGAAAGTTCAAATACGAGAAGAAGACAGTCTTCGAAAAGAAAAAATTCATAATGTTCGTCAACTCTTTAGAGCGCATTTACTTCTAGAAAAAGATGTCGATTACATCGTACAAGATGGCAAAATTGTCATCATTGATGAAAACACAGGTAGACCACAACCTGGAAGACGATTCTCAGATGGGCTTCACCAATCTATTGAAGCTAAAGAATCCCTTCAAATCCAACAAGAAACCCAAACGTACGCAACTATCACACTACAGAACTACTTCAGGCAGTATGACAAGCTTGCTGGAATGACAGGAACTGCTCTTACCGAAGCTTCTGAATTCAAAGAAATTTACTCCATAGATGTATTAGAGATCCCAACTAATCGTCCATGCGTTAGAAAGGACATAGATGATGAAATCTACATGTCTGAGCGTGAAAAATACAACGCTCTTATCAAAGATATCATTGCGATTCATAAACAAGGAAGACCAATACTTGTTGGTACAGAATCTGTTGAAATTTCCCAGAAGCTATCACGCATACTAAAACAAAATGATCTACCTCACACAGTCCTTAACGCTAAGAACCACGGTAAGGAAGCTGAAATCATAGCAAATGCAGGATCCAAAGGAAGTATCATTGTAGCTACTAACATGGCAGGGCGTGGAACGGACATTAAGCTTAAAGATGGCGTCGTAGAACTTGGTGGTCTTCATGTTATTGGAACAACAAGACACCAATCTAGAAGAATTGATCGCCAACTTCGCGGTCGATGCGCAAGGCAAGGTGATCCAGGGTCTTCTAAATTTTACGTCTCTTTTGAAGATGAGCTTATGAGACTCTTTACTTCTCCTAAACTTTCTGTATTCCTGCAAAGAATACGCCCTCCAGAAGGGGAAGCTATTTCTGCAGGGATTCTAAACCGGTCTATTGAAACTGCGCAAAAAAGAGTAGAGGGGCGTAACTTCGCAATGCGTAAACATACGCTTGAATACGACGATGTGATGAATAAACAACGTCAAGAAGTATATAGCTTCAGAAATGAACTCCTTCACTCTGATAACCCTGTAAAACTTGCTGAGGGAGTCCTTGAAGAAGTGGTACTCCAGCTAGCATTTGAGCATTTAGGAGATCGCAACTCATCTACTTGGGATCCGGAAGGATTTAGACTCAGACTTATGACAGAGTTCCCCATCTCTATCGAGCCAGGAGCTTTTAGTGATGACTACTTAAGTCTAACAGATATTGAAGATAAAGCGATTGCAATGGTAATCCAGGCATTCCAAATAAAGCTGAATTCCGAGGCCAATCTTGTAGCCCTTATCCAAAAAAGCGCTGATAAAGAGATTGAGCCAGTATCCGTACTGCTTGATATCGTTCGAAACATCCTTCTTAGAATCATTGATAAAGATTGGCAAGATCACCTTCTTGCAATTGATCACCTAAGAACAGAAGTAGGTATGAGAGTTGTTGGACAGAAAGATCCTCTGCAAGAATTTAAACAAGAAGCCTTTTCACTTTTTGATAGGTTCTCAACTCATTTAAAACTTGAAATTGCACACTCTCTATTTAAGTTTCAAATGGTACCACCTGATACGAAAGAGTTCCAAAATCTCGTGAAGAAATTACAAGAACTGAGTAAACAGTCTTATTTCTTACAAGAAGAAAAAAACGCTCCTACTTCGTAAAATTATATGTGTTAAACATTGCGTTGAGAATATGTCGCTCGACTTCTAAAAAATGGATCGATTGGAGGCGCCAATTTGGTCGTAAAGCGCCTTCGATCTAAACACGGACATTATTATCGGATAGAGCAGGAGATTGCATTTCTCTCTTCTTATTAATCGCATCCTGCATGTTAATTAAAATATCTAGAATAGTAGTATTACTTGTTTTATATTCTTTAAAGGAAAAATTAAATAGTCCCTCCTCAGACAACTCTAATGCTTTTTTGCAAAAATCAGTTAATAAACACTTTGTTTCAGGAGAAACATCAATACATGTAGTTAACTCATCCATTTTAACATGTGCCATTTTTATTTGCTGCATCCGTAAATTCAAAAACAAATCGAGTACAGCAACTTCATTTCTAGAATTTCCCTGAGAATAACTTTTACAATCTGAATATAGCTGATGATAAGAATTGTGGAGTTGATCTAAAAGAGAAAACCAAAATTGCAGATATACATCAACGTCCATGTCATCTTTTGTTAGATCACAGCCTTCATATCTTTTAAGAAAACTAGTTGCATATAACATGAAACCATATGAAAGTTTAGTGTAATCAGATAGTTTCTTACCCGAGTTTTCGCATCGAGCATCAGAACGCATAAAAAAATCCAAAATAGCCTTGTGAGCATTTACACTGGAACGATCATTATCTCTTATATCCGAAGGATAATTTAGATGAGCAGCGTTTAAAGGAGTGGGCTTGCCAAGACACAAATCATCTACACCTTCATAAATTTCAGGCGGAATTGTTAAGGTTTCTATTAATTTGCAAATACGATCGTCAGAAAATGCTTTAATCACCTCTGAAACAGCTAATTTATAATCACGAATTTCAACCGAGTCATTATTGGATACTTGCCATCTATGCAGCGGCAAAAAATCATATTCAGCGCCTCTAAAAGCTTCTTCTTCGAAACCAGTTTGTGGTGGAAAAAGATAGGACCAAAAACTGCCAAATAATGAATATAGTGAATTTTCTTTAGCATTATTAGATGTGCTGGAGTGGAAAGTTTTTCCCCCATCACTACTTACAGGATACATTACCGCGTAAATTGACATCATTATTCCCTAAAATTTCTTATAAATCGATGCGAAGAACTATACTGATTTTACTCTATTTTTGTTATTCCTATTTTTCTAAAAATATGACTAAATACTTATAATTTTTTTAATACTGCAATTATTTAATTGAAATATTGAAAAGCTGTATTTCTGTTAATTGACTATATGCCAGGGAAATTGCATGAAGAAATTACTTAACAGTTTCCTTGTAAGACATTGAGCATATATTCTTTATTCCAACCTGCTTTTGACCTTTTGTTTTTTATTCCAACCTTAGTTTTTTTATCTGCTTTTAGTAAATTCAGGGTTG
>JAJFMH010000090.1 GCA_021772245.1 Chlamydiota bacterium
TTTCTTTTTTCTATATTTTGAGTCGATATAAATTTCATAAACTCCTACAGAAATGGAATGTCATCATCAGAAATTGTGCTATTTTGGGGCAAATCTCCCATTCCTTGACCTTGCATTACTTGTGAGAAAGGCTCTTGCATAGCATTTGATCCCGCCATCTGATTTTGCTGCGGCTGCGCAAAAGGATCTGAGTGAGATTGGCCCATAGACTGAGGAGGTCCTTGTCTATTCTCTGATTTTCCAAAAGGACTGAAAGACATTTGACTCACTGTCATATTAAGAGAAAGCTGCGGCTGCCCTTCTTTATTTGTGTAAATCTCAGGTTTGCTCATTTCACCCCAAGCCATAATTGCAGAACCTTTTTTTAGATAAGGCATCATTTTATCATACTGCTCACCCCAAATGGTAAGCCTCCACCAAATCGTTTCTTCTTTCCCCCCCTTTCTAGAGTTACATGCAACTCTAAGGGTAATCACTTTTTGCCCGGAAGATGTAAATCGCACTTCGGGATCTGCGCCTAAATGTCCTGCTACCATTACGTGATTCATCGGAAAATTCTCCTTATATTTCAATATTTTGTGAAAATGCCCATTATTTTCAGATGGGCATTAAAACCCAAGAACTATTTCTTTCAACAAAATAATAACATGCTTATCTCGAATCAATACTAATGAAATAAAAAAATATAAATTAAGAAAACAAACAAAGAATTAGACAAAAATAACAACGATTGATAGAACAAAAATCATACATTAACAATAGAATTACCTAGGATTTGTTTATATGTCTGAACCTGCTCCTCAGTTTTCCCCAAGGGAATATCCTATAATCTCAGATGAGATTAACAAGGTTCACTTACAATCAATTGACGAAATCGAAGAATTTCATGATCCTTTTTCTGATTTAAGTCTATTTCTCACTAAGAAAATTAAAAAAGTTGTAGCAAGCTACGGAAACTCAAAAAATTGGTCTAAAAAAATCCAAGCAGATTTGCTAAAGAGCATCCTACCTGATTTTTCTAAAGCTTTTCCAGCATATAGGCTAAAAAATACATCGCTTAAAAAACTTTTTGAAAAAGTGAGTTATAACTACAGTAAAATGCAAAATCAAAAAGATGCATTCTCTGTTGATGGCACTCTAAATATTGATTACATCATCAAAGAGAAGCTACAGCATATTTCAATCGAAGAGCTACGCGCAAGCAAATCTCCTTATCAGTTAGCAGAAAAACATGCAGCCTCTATATCAAAATATATTGCAGGCATAGATGGAGAAAAAATAGATTTAGAAAAACTCGCCAAGAGAATTTGGGTTACACAAAAACATCTAATTAAAGGATTAACTCCTATTACAGCAAAAAATACAGATGAGGAATATGACCCACTTGATCGGATGATTGTACAGTGCATATTGGAAGAAAATACATCAGAAGTACTTCCTGAAAAAGAGCTTTTACAAAAAGTTACGAAGCGCTTAGAAGTTTATGGAAATATCAGTAGCCTTTGTACAAAACACAGATTACTATCGATTACATCTGTGATTTTGTCTGTTTCTTTTTTTAAAACAAAAACATTAGATACTACTCTTTTTCCAGAAGATCATATTCTATTAAGCTCTTTTATCAACAGACACACGGGATACCTTCTAAGTATAAAAAAACTTGGCTATGACACCAAAACCCAAGAGCTTATGCAAAGAATACTCGCCCTTTATCCAATCGCTCTTGCTCTACCAAAAAAAATGCAAAGAAAAACGCTTGATAAAGGGGTTGCCTATCTTTATGCAAACTTGCAAGGCGATGCAACACTTCCAAAACCAAAAATCAATCCAACACTATTTGTTTTTATCAATGCAGAAATGCACTTTTTGCAAGAGAAGGTAGAACTTAAAACACTTAAAAAAGTGCAAGATACCATCTATGAATCCTACCTTGAGGCTGTCAAGCTGCCATCAATTGCTCTTGAAAACTTTGATGAGCTTGAAATTTATATCTGGCGAACTCTTCACAAAAGAAAGAAATTAGAATCGGTATTTGAGATAGAATCTCTTATGAAAATCGAGTGTGAAATTGAGAATATATTTATTGATAATCCACTAATTTCCTTTAAATCTGCTCTTTCAAAAGCGATGCAGGTTTTCCATAAAATCGAAAATGTTAGACTTTCAAAATCTCCCTCTAAATATGAGCTGCAATCAAAAAATCATCGAATTAAGACTTGGTGTTCTCAAAGCGATCTCATCTTTAAATTTCTATCATTTGATAAAACCTCTCCCCTTACAAAATCCATGCTTAAAACATGGCAATCTCTTTACTTAGATGAGACAAAAGTATCTCATATAGACTTCGTATCTAGAGTTTACTCTTCCTTTTCTAAAACCCTTCCCAATGATTTACCGCTATCATCTCAGCTAGAGAAAAGAATCTGGATTAACTACAAGTTAATGTGGTATCAAAACCTAGCATCATTTGAAGAGTCATCCTATGATCGATTTCTTAAGTGGATGGAGATCTCATTACGTGATTGTAATTCCAAAAGGACGCTTGCTGCAAGCGTAGAAGAGATTCTGCCTACATTTCCGCAGTTGAATGCAAAGTCTTAGTACGATTTCTGATCAGTAGCCAGATACCTACCAACACTACTGGAATACTAAGTATTTGCCCCATGTTTAAAAGAGAGTTTTGCGTTATAAGCTCACTTTGCGATTTCTTAATAAACTCTAAGACAAACCGAAAAGAGAAAACTAAGACGAAAAACATTCCAGCTAAACTTCCTTTTTTTCTAAACATTTTTTTTCGTACAAATAGATGTAACAAAAAAAGAAAAGTAAAAAGATAGAATATTACTGCATAAAGTTGTACGGGGTGTCTGGCAATTTGAGCAGACCCATCTGCGGGATGCCCAAAAACAATTGCCCAAGGCAGCTCAGATCCAATGCCAAGTATCTCTTGATTAACAAAATTTCCAAATCGAATAAATGCACCTGCAAGTGCTGTCGGGATTACTGCAAAATCAATTACACGAAGATATGACATTGCAGGAAATTTTTTGCGATATTTTAAGATAAAGATAAAAACACTTACAACGATTCCAATTACCCCTCCATGACTTGCTAAGCCTCCTTCCCATACTTTGAAAATCACACTTGGATTAGAAAGGTAATATGAGGGAGTTTCATAAAAAAGCATATGCCCAAGTCTTGCTCCAATAACAGCCCCTATCATCACATAGAATGTAATCTTCTCTGCAAGCATCTGACTCCTACTTGTCAGAGTGGTAAGTCCATATACATTCTTTTCTAGAAATAGCCTTCTTTGTAAAGAGGCCTTTTCTTTTTTGGAAAAAAACTTTGCTATTAGCTGATATGTCCATTTAGGAGAAAACTTGAGGATAGAGGGAGCTATAACAACAAGATTTAATTCAGCAGATAGAGATATTGCATCATTTGCTGTGATCTGACTTGCTGGAAATTGAGTCTTCACACTTTTTTGAAGTAAACAGATGTCTTCAATATCATATTCTGTGATTGCAGGTCTTAACGCAAAAAAATAAGTAAATAATAATTTTAAAATGCAAAAACCCAGGAAAAAACCAAGAGCAAATAAAACTCCATACCACATAATAGGTCTATCTAGAAGCGGAATTCGAAAACAAATTGGATTTGGGTCCCAAAAAAGATGTGCGATAATAAACTCCAAAGTTAGAATGGATAGCAAAATTATAAGACAATCTCTTCTATGTACACAATTTCAATTTTTTCTGTCGGTAAAAACAAAGAACCATGGCTCTTAGATGCCCTTTCTGTATATGAAACAAGGCTCCGCCCTGCGCTCAAAATCGAGTGGAATTTATTCAAAACCGAAGAGAAGCTATATAGCTCTATTGAAAAACTGCCCAATTTTATCTGTTTAGATGTAAGTGGTAATGAATTTACAAGTGAGGGTTTTGCAAACATTCTTTTTGAAAAATTAGAGCATTATGGCTGCCATCTTAACTTTCTGATCGGCGCATCTGAGGGCATTCCGAACTCGATCAAAAAAGCATCCACAGATCGGATCTGTTTATCAAAGCTTACCCTCACCCATCAAATGGTGCGACTTTTGTTTTTAGAACAAATTTATCGCTCCTTTGAAATTCAAAAGGGCTCGAAATATCACAAGTGACTACCTTTTAAGTTCAAGACTTAGAAAAAATGCACCTCTAAAGTATTGGAAAGATCCACTAAGAAGAGCAAATCCAATGGCAATATCTATACAACCTCGAATAGCAAAAGGCAATCCGATAAAACGCATTGAAAGTCCTAAAAGCATCATGCCAAGTAATAGAAAGACGTAGCCCTTTGTATAGAGTTTTTTAAATGGAATTGGATTTTGAAGAGTTAAAATTCTTCTTATAACTCTTTTAACAGTCTTTGCTAGAACAAACTGCCCTTTAAGTATTCCAACAAGTACACCTATCGCAACGATTATAAGAGATGCTTGCACAGGTTCTGAAACAAAAGTTTCCACAAAAGAAAAAAATGCCCCTTTTTCTTCTATTGCTGAAATAAGCGTATAATTCATTCCTTTCCAAAGAAGTTGCAAAGAAACTACAAACCAAATTACACCTGATAATATGATTGCTTTTACATGTGACATTTCTAACTCACTTGGGTTATATGAATAATGGTTTAATCTTAGCGAATGCAAAATAACCTCGCTATATATTTCTAAAGCAATTGAATTTTTCTTGCTTTAATAATTTAAACCCCTATATTGGACCCATTATTTGAATATTTTGAAATAACACAAATCCTAAATAAATATGTAAATCCCTGGTTTACAATATAAAAAACCAAAATTATCGGAGATTAGTTTATGAATGTCTCACTCGTTTTTACCCGAATCTTTTTTACCATTGTAAGTATTTTCTTTATGACAACCTACATGGTATCTAGAGCTGCTGGCGATCACATGACAAATGTGATAGTTGGAGTGGTTGCTGGAATTGTATTAATGGTTGTCTTAATTGGTTTTGATATCCTGCTTAAACGTTTTAACCTACGCTCTTTTAACATTGTGGTTATTGGTCTCTTCTTCGGATATTTAATGGGTGAGGCTCTTGTTCTTATTCTTGGGGCTGTCCTGGATATTTCTAAAGCATCCGTTGCTTTATCTCCGCAAGTGATTGAAATGATTAAAATAGCACTATTTCTATTTGGAATATACTTAGGTACGATTTTAACGTTGCGATCTTCAGATGAGCTTTACATCAGCGTTCCCTTTGTAAAGTTTTCTCCAACTGCCCAAAAGAAAAAAGATCTGATAGTAGATGCATCCGTATTATCTGATGCAAGAATATTAGATATGTGTGCAACAGGGTTACTTGACCAACACGTAGTAATCCCCCGTTTTATCATTAAGGATCTATATGCCAAATTAGAAACTGGAGACGAAGCAACCAAGATCAAATCAAAACGAAGTTTAGATGTGATCAAAAAAATGGAAGAACTGCCTGGCTTAGCTGTTCGATTTAATGATACAGATTTTCCAGAAGTTAAAGACATCCAAAGCAAACTGATTCGCTTGGCAAGACTTACCGATTCAAACATGCTTACAGCTGATATTTCTCGCGTTCAAATGGCAACGATCGAGGGAATACTCATTATCAACCTTCATACCCTTTCTAATGCATTAAAACCTCTAATGCAAACAGGTGAACTGATTAAAATTAAAGTGCAACGCTATGGTAAAGAGCCTAGACAAGGTGTTGGTTATTTAGAAGATGGCACTATGGTGGTCATCAACGGCGGTGGCAATTACATAGGTGAAACCATCGATGCACAAGTGCTCTCTGTGAAGCATACCTCATCTGGAAGAATGATTTTCTGTAATGCACTCGATGAATTTGGAAAAGCATCTGATATTGAAGATGATGAATATTTCGATGGGGATGAATGAAAGGAATAGGCACTGATATTATAGAAATCGATCGAATCCGCAAATCGATCGATTCCTATGGAGACCACTTTCTAAACAAACTCTTCACTGAAAAAGAGATTGCCTATTGCAACTCTAAAAAAGATCCAGCAATACATTTTGCAGCCAGATTTTGCGCAAAAGAAGCTGTTGTCAAAGCCCTTGGCACAGGCTTTGGCAAATACATCGCTTGGAAAGATATCGAAATAGAAAAAGATCCATTAGGCAAACCATCCATTTTACTATCTAGTAAAGTAGCAAGCTCTTTTAAAAACCCTATATTGCTTTTATCAATTAGCCACTGCAAGCAATATGCCACTGCCACCTGTATTTGGGAATAATTTGCCACTTCTAAAAAAAAGTTTCTTGCGTCCTTTTTTCTATGAGGCCATGATAGAGTAAAATTTATTCAATTTTCTAATTATGGCAGCTCAATTTATCCCTGGATCCCGCTTTGTTGAGGCAGATTTTAATTCCGATGAGGATGAATTTGATAGCTTTGCTATTCAAACAAAAGAAAAAGAACAAACAGCAGCAATTCCCGCTGGAGCAGAAGCTGCTGAATCAGAGTTAGATAGCAACTCCCTCTTCGTAGACTCATCTGTAAATTTTGATTCTGTAGGACCATCTTCAATTGATACAACTTCGGTTGAGCCACGAGGGGAAGCGAAAG
>JAJFMH010000010.1 GCA_021772245.1 Chlamydiota bacterium
GCTCCGTTTTTATCTCTTGATTATATAGGTATGTATCAACAAGGATTTACAGAATCAGGGGCTGAAAGTCTGAACTTAAAAGTGAATAGCACAAATTATTCTATGCTTAGATCACAGGCTGGGCTTCATATGACAAGATGCATAGGTAAAAGAAAGGCTTCTGTCTTAATTGATGCAAAACTTGCACTTATTGAAGAAGAGCGTTTTGGTGGTGATAAATATACTTCTAGTTTTATTGGAACAGACTGTGAATTTACGACAAATGGTATGGCGCCTGATCGATTCCTGTTTGCTCCAAGTCTTGGGCTTTCTTATAGTTCGAATGATGGTAGAAAAACAGTTGGCGTTAATTACAACGCAGAAATCGGTGGTCATTCAACTGAGCAAGATCTCTCTTTTCAAGGATCAATTCGATTCTAAAGCCATTTTTTTCGATGAAAAATATACAGACCCAAAAATGAAGTTGCAAAAATTCCGAGCATAATAACGTTAAAGGCTTGCGGAGAATTTTGAATAGGTAACTTGACATTCATTCCATATAGAGATGCAATCATAGTTGGTATGCTCAAAATAATAGTAAGAGCAGTAAGTAGCTTAATAGTTTTATTTAGCTGATTGGTAAAGATGATTTGGTAAGAGTCACGTAGGCTTCTAATCGATCGAAGATTAGAAGAGCATAACTCTTCAGACTGAATACTTGCATTGAGTAAATCTTCCAATAGATCTTGATCTTTTTCTAAAAGCACGGTGTATTTTCCAGAAGTAATTGCTTGTAGAACGTTTCGAAGAGGCGCAAGAGATGAAAGATACTGATTTAAAATTTCTTCATTAAATGTGAGAGTGGTGATATCTCTACTCTGCACAGAGGTCATCTTTTTTTCTTGATTAAGCACTTTAGAACGAATTTTTTTGATTTGAAGAGTATATTCTTGGGTGATTTTGAGAAGCAGGTAGGTTAAAAATTGAGCATGCATATGGGGAGCAATAGGGGGATTTAGTTTAAGCAAATTTTGTACTAAGTGGCTACTATTTGGACAGATCGTAATAAAATAATCATTTGTAAGAATGATAGAAAATGTAGCAGAGTATAGACCCGCTTCTTGGCTTGATGGATGACGAGTGTAAATTAATATTGATTCTTTAATTCTATCAACTCTTGGAATCTCATATTTATCCAAGCAGTCATTCATATCACTTTTATCAATATCTATAAGCTTCGCAATTTCCTCTAGATCTTTTTCGGTGGCATTATCTACATGTATCCAGCTTCCTTTTTTAGGAGTCTCGATCAGTTGAAATGCTTCATCTGCAAGCTCTTTAAAATATATGTTAAGCATGAGAGGTCTCCAAAGATAAGAGATTCATGGATGATTTTTTGCGATTACTCGCACATAGGCTAACAGATCAATTTACAAAAATCAACTTCGTTTCATAGAATATGAAATTAATAGAACTAATTTTGAATAATTTCTAAAGATGATAATCTTTTTTCTAATTCTTCAATTTTCTTGGCATATTTTTCGATTTTTCGCATGTGGACTTGTTGCTTATTAAAATCTGAGAGTTTCTGCGCTGGACCTCCGCCGTAGATGCCAGGTTCTGATATAGATTTGCTGATTCCGCCTCTTGTAGCGATTTTAACATTATCAGCAACTTCTACATGTCCAATAACACCAGATTGTCCGCCTAAGAATACATTGTCACCAAATTTCGCAGATCCTGCAATTCCAGCTTGGGATACGATAATATTATTTTTTCCAACTTCTACGTTGTGACCAATTTGTACAAGATTATCTATTTTTGTACCTTTTCGAATGAGAGTTGACTTGAATCTTGCGCGATCAATGGTTGTATTTGCGCCAATTTCTACATCATCTTCAATGATCACATTACCAATTTGCATAAGCTTTGTGTGATTTCCTTCAGCGGAAGTGGTAAAACCAAATCCACATGAACCAATTACGCAACCCGGTTGCAGTGTAACTCTATTTCCAATCAAAGAAGCTTCTCTTATCGACACATTGGAATGAATCACGCAGTCTTTTCCAATAACAACTTTGGGTCCGATGGAACAAAGAGCATGGATGATTGTTCCAGATTCTATGGTAACACCTTGGTCGATGACTACGCTTGGACCAATGATTACATCCTTTGCAATTACTGCTGATTCATGAATTACTGCAGATGCATGAATCCCAGAAAACCCAGTTTTCAGGGATTCATCATCAAAAATAAGTTCAGCAATCTGTTGAAATGTTCTTGATGGGTTGTCACTCACCAAAAAATTTTTTTGATCGATAAGTTTTGTTGCTGGATCGATGCAGATTACCCCAGCGCTAGAGTTTTTCATCGCATCCAAATATTTGGGATTTGATAAAAAAGAAGCGTCACGCTCATCTGCCACGTCTAAAGGATTTACACTTGAAATGACTTTACTAGGATCACCAACAAGTTTAGAGTTAGTAATTTTTGCAAGTTCTAGAAGTGAAATCTCTTTTTTCATATCGCTCTCTTTTATTCAGCTGGTTTTTCACCATCAGATGTAATAGTTTCCTTGTTTTGCAAGTCGAAGTCTTTATTCATTTCATTAATAATTAGACTTGTAACATCATCAGCATCTTTGAAGTAATAAAGGGCATCTTTATTAATAATGGTTCCAATATTATTCTTTTTTGCAACATGCTTTGATGCTGTATGAATGTATCCTGTTACGGATTGAACAAGTTTCATTTGAGCTTGGTTCATAATCTGATAGTACTGCGCTTGATGCCGATTCATTTCTTCAGATAAACCTTGGAACTGATTTTTAAGTTCTTTTTCAGCTTCAGGTGAAAGGCTATCTAGATACTCGGGATCTTGAAATTTAGCACTCAGGTCTTTTAATTGGCCTTCTACCTCTTGCAATACAGATGTCATTTGATTTTTTAACGAATCAAAGGAGGCTTGCTCTCGCATTCCATATTTGGATTCCATAATACATTTTGTAAAATTTACAACCCCAATTTTTGGACTTTTTTCTGTAGCAAATGCAGAACCAACACTTAAAAAAAGTGTCGCAGTAAGTGCTAACATTAAAGATTTTACTTTCATTTTTTTCTCCCTAAATTATGCATGTCGATCAAAATTGACCACCCATAGAGAA
This sequence comes from Chlamydiota bacterium, assembly GCA_021772245.1. Classification (GTDB taxonomy): domain Bacteria; phylum Chlamydiota; class Chlamydiia; order Chlamydiales; family Simkaniaceae; genus JAJFMG01. The sequence continues at coordinate 3,143 of JAJFMH010000010.1, forward strand.
GAAGAATTTTTTTACGTCCTTCGAACTATCAGGATTAATGGGATAACCATATCCAACAATGAGTGGTAAGCGATTACCTATATCAATTCTTGCGCCACCGCCGCAACTAAATTTTATACTTGGGATGGCAAATTCATTCATTGATACCGATCCTGCATCAAAGAACACAAACAAATCAAGCAATTTAAACACTTCTTGGAGATATTCGGTGGAAAAGAGCATAGAACTCATACCACCCTGAGGATCATCTGACCTTGAAAGATCTTTTTCTTTGTACTTTGGACCAAGCTTAAAGGGTTTATATCCTCTCACTGTTGTTTCACCACCTAGGAAGAAACGCTCATTTAGTGGAACACGTCTTGGTTTTCCACTTTCTCCAAAGGTATAGATAAATTTAACATCAGCTCTTGTCTTTAGAGTACCTTTTTTCCAAATGGGATAATAAAAAGTATTTACATATCCAGTTCTTACAAAAGGGATGTATTTGTCGTGGCTTGCATGCCTCTTAGCGCCAGCAAGTTCTGCGTCAAATATGGATCGAATTCCTCTATGTGGCTTAAAAGCGTTATCTGTAGAGTCATAAGAAAGTGATCCACCAACACCCATAAGCCAACCACTATTTTTTTGTTGCTTTTTAGCGGTTGCATCTAGGTTTCCGTGGATATGGATAATAGAGTTTCTTACTCTATATTTCCAACCTGTTGTCCAAAATTGATTAAGGGGATAAGAACCATAAATTGAGGTTCCAACAGTATTTACATCATAGTCTTTAGACTGGATGCTGCTTTCAGAGTAGCTTACATCAAAACCTACTCTCCAAAGAGTGTCGCGGTAATATGGAGTTAACCATGAAATTAAGTAGTTAGATTGGTTTTGACCAATAGATACCCTTGCATGCGCATATTCTCCACCACCTCTAACTGCAGGTAAGCCTTCTTTCCAGATTTTAGATAGACCTTTGTAGTTGAAGTTATTTTCTGTGATATCTAGACCACCAAAAAGATCGTCTGTTGTACTAAAACCAAAGAACAGACTTAAGTTTCCAGTTGTAGTTTCTTCTACCTCAATAATAACATCTCTATAGTTTTCACCCAAAGATTCGGAATAAGAGCTTTTGATTGCATACACATTTACTGATTTAAAATAGCCAACTGCTTGGAGTCTATTTTGCGTTGCTTTGAGTTTTCTTGAATCAAACACTTCACCAGGTTCGAGAAGTGATTCTCTTAAGATGACATTTTTATTGGTTTGGACATTTCCAAGAACTCGAATCAAGCCAATTTTATACTCTTCTCCTTCTTCAATGTCAATGTGGACATTGTATTGTGAGCCTGTACCAACAGGTCTAAGCGTATAGTTTACGTTTGCTTCGATATAACCCTTAGACCCATAAAGATCTTTAATGTTTTGTACTGTTTCTCGAAGTTTATCTACAGAATAGATGTCACCATCATGGACCAATAATTTTTCATCAATTTTTTGGTCATCAAAGAGATGGTTCCCGGAGAATGTGATGTTGTTAAAGTGGAAAAGGTTTCCCTTTTTTGCTTTAATATAGATGATAATTTTTCCATCTTTTTTTGACTCACCGATTGTGATATTGACTTTAGCATCGGCAAAACCTTTATTTTGAAGGTAATTGATGATAATAAGTTTGTCATGTTCGAGTGCTTCTTCGTGATAAGTACCAGACCCCGTAATCCAACTTGTGAAAAAATTGTGTTTTTTGGTGTTAATCATTTCTAAAAGAGCACTTTGCTCATTTTTAGAAAGTCCCTCGAAAACAATTTGACTAATGTGTCCTGATTTTCCTTCTGAAACATTGATGTCGATATCGACTTCATTGCTGTTGTCTTGATGGATGATTCGATAGCTTAGTTGAGATTCAAAGTATCCTTTTTTAATGTAGTATTCTTTCACCTTATTGAAGGCCTTATTAAAAGCATTCCGGTTAAAAGTTACATTTGGTTTAATTCCAAGTTGTTTCTGGAGCTTCTTGGTTTTAATATTTTTATTTCCATGCCAAGAGATAGAACGGATAAGGGGTTTTTCCCAGATTTTGATTGTGATATAGACTTGGCCTTGATGCACAGAAACTACAGGTTCTACGCGGTCATATTCCATAGAAAGAGTTTTCAAATCTTGGTCAAAAACTGTTTGGTCAAATGGATCGCCTTCTTTCGTATGAAGTTTGTTTAAGATTCGAGTCGGGCTAAAACTTTCACCTCGACTTAGTGACTCCATTTGGATGCTGATTTTTTTTACATCCTTATTTTCTATGCTCTCAACATCCGGTGATAGAGCATATGCTTGTTGCAGTGGTGCAGTTAATAGAAGAAGTGGTGCTACGTAAAGTAAGAATTTTTGATTCATATTTAAAAGGACGCCTTAAATTTTGAAAAAACATGCTACTCAAATTCTTATACGCAAGTCAAGTGTTACTGCGATGTGAATTTGAGCTAAAGGAATAGAGTATAGGAAAGCTGTAAGAATTATTGCAAGTAGTACGGTTAAAAGGTTGCCCTACCTTTTAGCGCTTGCGAAAGGGTGTTTTCGTCAATGTACTCAAGACTACTTCCGATTGGTATTCCAAATGCAAGTCGTGTGCACTTAATGCCAATTTTTTCGAACTTAGATTTTAGAAAAAGTGCAGTTGCATCTCCTTCAAGTGTTGAATCAAGTGCTAGAATAATCTCTTGGGCTCCGAGTTTTTCTACTCTTTGCAATAGGGCTGTAAAAGGTATATTCTCTTCTGTAATGCCATCAAGTGGAGATAACAAAGCTCCAAGTACATGATATAGGCCATCATATGTGCCAGTTTGTTCCATCGCAATCGCATCTTTAGCAGTTGCAATCACACAAAGAGTGTCAGAACTTCTAATGGTTGAATCACAGAATGTGCAGCTCGTTTTTGAGATAAGACAACCACACTCGTGACACGCCTTCACATTTTTTTTTAGGTCTGCAAGTTCACATGCTAGAGATTGTAAAATACTTTCATCCCAATCTAAAAGAGTAAATGCAAATCTTTCTGCAGTTTTTTTTCCAACACCTGGAAGTTTTTGAAGTGATGCAATGATTTTTTGTAAACTTTGAGGAAGGTAATTCATAGGGTTTTAATCTGGCTTATTTATTCCAACACTATCCTAATTAGGACATTCTTGCCTAGAGGCAAAATAGTGTTACAGAGCAATTTTAAGATTGTGAGATGCTCCATGAGATTTTTTCAAAAAAATGTTGGGTGTATGCAATTTGGTTTTTAAGTAATTTCTCAGATTATGAAAGATTCTTTTTACATTTTTTGTGGTTAGCTAATCCGGTGTTTTTTTTGAATTAATTTGCATTTAGAGGTTTCTGAGATAAGTCTGCTTGCTTTAATGCCAATTAAAAAATGCCTTTTTGCAATTAATCCTATATTTCACATAAAATACAGCATACAAAATCTATTTTTTACATTGCTTTAGAGAGTGTGCATGACAAAAACAGCGCGGATTACAGGCTTTGGTTCTTACCTGCCAAAAAAAGTTTTGAGTAATCAAGACTTAGAAAAGATGGTAGAAACATCGGATGAGTGGATTGTAACTCGTACAGGTATGAAAGAGAGGCGAATAGCAGGCGCTGAAGAGTTTACATCTGATATGGGTGTGATGGCAGCTAAAGAAGCTATGAAAAAGGCAAATATTGAAGCTGACAGTATAGATCTTATTTTAGTAGCAACCCTTACCCCAGATCACATTTTTCCAAGTACTGCATGTCTTATTCAAAAGAGTCTTGGCGCATCCCATGCTGCAGCTATGGATATGCAGGCTGCATGTACTGGGTATCTTTATGCAATGTCTCTTGCTAAAGCTCAGATTGAAGCTGGTCTATGCAATAATGTGCTCATTGTTGCATCTGAAAAGCTTTCTTCGATTGTAAATTATAATGATCGCAATACTTGTATTTTGTTCGGTGATGGAGCATCTGCCTGTGTTGTTTCATCGACTGGTTCTGGTTATGCAATTGATAACGTACAAATTGGATCTGATGGAAATCAAGCAGAACTGCTTATTCAGCCAGCGGGAGGTTCTAAGCAACCTGCAAGCATACAGACAGTTGAACAAGGAAAACACTTTATTCATATGGAAGGAAAGGAAGTGTTTAAACATGCTGTAAGACGCATGGAAAGCGCTGCTCAGCAAAGCTTAGATAAAGCGGGTCTTTCAAAAGAAGATGTTGATTATCTTGTTCCACATCAAGCAAATATCCGAATTATTGAAGCTATTGCAAGACGGTTTGATCTGCCGATGGAAAAAGTATTTTTAACAATACATAAGTATGGAAATACCTCTGCATCATCTGTAGGTATTGCACTTGATGAGCTTATAGATACCAAAGACATCAAAGAAGGCGCAAATATTCTTCTTGTAGCTTTTGGAGCAGGGCTTACATGGGGAGCAAGTGTTATTCGAAAAATGGATTCATAGGAGTATAGTTTGAAAAAATTTGCATTTTTATTTCCAGGGCAAGGCGCTCAAGTTGTAGGCATGGGAAAAGATTTTTATGATCAGTTTCCCATTGCAAAAGAAGTGTTTCAGCAAGTAGATGATATTTTATCTTTTTCATTAACAAGCTGCATATTTAATGGCCCAATAGAAGAGTTGACTCTTACCAAAAATAGTCAGATTGCAATTTTTACAGTATCCTATGCCATTTTTAAAGTGATGCAATCGCAATTTCCTACTCTGTCACCAAGTATTACAGCGGGTCTTAGCTTGGGTGAATACACCGCATTAGTGGCTGCTCAAAAACTATCTTTTGTTGATGGAGTATCACTCGTTCGCAAAAGAGGTCTTTACATGCAACAATCATCAGAAGACCACCCAGGATCTATGAGTGTGATTTTAGGTATGGAAGAAGATCAGATCCGTGAACATTTGACAAAGCATAAATTACAAGGTGTTTGGATAGCGAATTTAAATTGTCCATCTCAGGTTGTAATTTCAGGAACAAAAGACGGTCTTGAAAAGCTTGGTTTAATATTAAGAGAGGCTGGCGCTAAAAGAGTACTTCCCTTAACTGTTTCTGGAGCCTTTCATAGTGGATTGATGCAAGATGCGCAAGCAATGCTTGGAGCTGAACTCGGGAATGTTCCCTTGCAAGATTCGAAGATTCAAATTGTTATGAACACTCCAGGAGATTTTGTTGAAACTTTAGATGAAGTTCGTCAAAATCTACTTAAACAAGTTGTAGAACCTGTCTACTGGGAAAAAGGCATACGAAATATCGAGAAAACTGGTGTTGATACATATATAGAATTTGGCCCTGGGAAAACTCTTTCTGGAATGAATAAAAAGATTAAGACTTCATCTCCAACAGTGAATATCACAAGCGTTGAAGATCTAGAAAATATAGCGCAAATTATTTAACTTTTTGCAAGGTAAAATTATGGTATTACTTCAAGGTAAAAGAGCAATCGTTACTGGTGGCACAAGAGGGCTTGGTTTTGCCATAGCAAAACGATTTGTTGAAAATGGTGCAAGTGTCACGATTTTTGGTACAAATGAAGAAAGAGCAAAGCTTGCTGTAACATCTCTTTTAGAGTGTAAAATAGACAATGCGCAAAATATTTTATATGAATGCGTGGATGTTTCGAGCACGGAGCAAGTGAAATCTGAGATTGGTAAATATCTAGAGAAAGAAAATAAGATTGATATTCTTGTTAATTGCGCAGGGATTACAAGAGATAAGCTCTTTATGAAAATGCAAGAAAGTGATTGGGACCAGGTTATAGATACCAACTTAAAATCTGTTTATAATCTAACATCAGCTGTTATTAGAACGATGATGAAAGCCCGCACTGGCAAGATTATTAATATAAGTTCAGTAATTGGGTTGACAGGAAACCCTGGACAGGTTAATTATGCAGCCTCTAAACTAGGTATGGTTGGATTCACTAGATCCCTTGCAAAGGAAGTTGGGTCTAGAGGAATATGTGTAAATTGTATTGCTCCAGGTTTTTTTAAATCAGATATGACAGATGCTTTATCTGATACTCAAAAGGAAGCAATATTGCAAAAGGTTCCCATGGGAAGACTTGGGGATCCCAAAGAAATTGGAGACGCAGCGCTATTTTTAGCGAGCGATATGGCAAATTACATCACTGGCCAAGTTTTGACAGTTGATGGTGGTATGATCTCATAAAAAAATATTTGTAGAAAAAAGAAGGATTGAATTTATGTCTTTAGAACAAGAAGTAATTGATATTGTAGTTGAGCAGTTAGGTGTAGACGTCGAGGACGTTGCAATGGACAAATCTTTTGTAGAAGATTTGAATGCTGATTCTTTAGATCTTACAGAACTAATCATGACTTTCGAAGAGAAATTTGGTTTTGAGATTTCAGAGGAAGATGCTGAAAAGCTTAAAACAGTCGGTGATGTGGTAAAATATATCGAGTCTAATAAAAAATAAGTTTCTGGGACCAGTTTTGGTCCCTTATTTTTTCTTTGACTTGAGATCTATCCATAGGTCTCGAGTTTCTTTTTCTGATAGAAGTTGTTTATTAAACAAATAGATGTTTTTCTTGTTTGTTTGGATTGTTTTTAGGGTTTCTGTAAAATTTGTGTTTTCATTTTGACTTTCTCTGTCAAGGGGAGAGAACACGCAATATTCATTACATTGTTTCGTAATATTTTCTGGTTTATATAGAAAGTCTAGAAATTTATATACGAGCTCTACTTGTTCAGACTTTTTGGGTATGGCTACATTTTCAATCGTCATGAAAACCCCCTCAACTGGAAGCTTAAAGGAAATATGAGGGAACTGTTTGTTCATCCTCCAAACTGATGAGCTTGGCAAAATAGCTAAAGGACAATTTTTTGTTCCTAGTAGATGTTCTGCACGTTGGTTTACATAGGCCTCAACAAAGCTTTTCTGTCTGTGAAGTAGTTCTTTGATTTGTTTTGTTTCTAGTTTATTTAATACGTTTTTTCTGCCAAAAAGATAAAAGGATGCAAAATTCAAAGCCTCTATCGGATCATTGACCATTGCAATTTTAGAGTCATTGGCCTTTGGGTCAAAAATTTGATGGAAGCTTGGAAAAAACTCTGTCTTAAAATGCTCTGTGTCATATCCAAAACCAAAGACTTCCCACTGGACAGGAAGCGAATATCTATTTTCAGGGTCAAATTCCTGAGAAAGAAGAAATGAATGGATGTCAGATTTACAAGTTAGTTTGGAGGAATCCAAGGGGGCTAACATATCTTCTTTGATCAGAAGGTTTACTGCGTAATCAGATGGAATGATTAAATCACATCCCTTGCCTTTCATTGCTTTTAGCTTCACAAGTAGCTCTTCATTGGAAGCGTAGTAATTGAATTTCACTTTAATCCCAGATTCCTTCTCAAATTTACGGATTATATCATCTGAAAAGAGATCTCCCCATGTAAAAATGGTGATTGTATTCTTCGATGTTCCACTATGAAAATTTGACCAAAAAAGAAAAGCAGAAATTACTCCAATCCAAAATAGGACAATAAAGCTTCTAAAAAAAAGAGATTTAAGTGACTTTTTTCTCATTAAAATATTTTACTCCTAAGTTTTGGAGAGAAGAAAAATATAACAAGCGCCGTGCTAAATAGAAGCAAAATCCCAGACAGGGCGTTGACAACAGGTGATATCCCAGCTCGAATCATAGAAATTAGATATAGAGAGAGTGTTTGCACGGATGTTCCTGCCAAAAAGTAAGTTAAAATAAAATCATCAAAGGAGAGAATAAATATGAGTAAACCTGTTGCAATCATGGTGGGTTTGAGCAAGGGGACGGTAATCTTAAAAAAGGTTTGATAGGAGTTTGCGCCAAGTGTTAGTGAAGCTTCTTTTAGATCCGCAGAAATATTTAAATACCTGGAGTACATTATAGGGGCTGCAAAACCTAAACCTATGATGCTGTGCGCAATAATAATTGTTGTAAGCCCAAGAGGTATATTGAAAAAGGTAAAGTAGCTCAAGAGACTTACCGCAAGCACAGTCTCTGGAATCATCAAGTTGCCGTAAAAAAGAGGAATAGCCTTTCGAATGTTTCCACCGCATGCTCGGAAGAAGATTAATAGTAGACTGAGACACAAACTTAAACAAGTTGAGCAAATAGCTACAAACATAGAATTAAAAAAGGATCTCCAAAGTTCTGTTGAGTGAAATAGCTTAACATACCAGTTCAAGGTAAAGCCAGACCAAGGGGATGGAAAACTTGTCTTATTAAAAGAAAATGTAATAAGAACAGCTATTGGTATGTAGAAAAAAAGATAGATTAGAGTGATGAAAAGGAAGCTACCATATCTTGGAAACAAACTTTTAAAAAAGTTCATCGCAGCCTCCCAGAAAGGGTATTTTGAATTCTTTGGAAGAGATTAAAGATCACAACACTTGCAAGAAATAGAAAAACACAGCTTAGCAGTGCAAATGCAGCTCCTAGTTGTTGCGTTGTTTCTCCGAGTATATATTGCGTCACAACATTTCCGACAAAATAGTTTTTATCTCCCCCCATAAGTTCTGGTATAACAAACTCTCCAAAACTTGGTAGAAAGACAAGTAGAAAGCCAGCTTTTACAGCTGGCATAGAAAGGGGTAGTAGGACTCTTTTAAAAGTCTGGTAAAAATTGGCTCCGAGATCATGTGAGGCTTCTAGAAGTCTCATATTAAATTTATCAAGTGATGAGAATATGGGGAGTACCATAAATGGTAGAAAGTAATAGATCATCATAATCATCATTGCAAAATATGAATTAAGGTAGTGTTTTGCCTCTGAGATAATACCAAGCTGCAATAGCAATGAATTAAGTAAACCTTGTTTTTCAAGTACAAAAAACCAAGAATAGATGTGGAGTAAAAAATTAGTCCAAAATGGTAGCACTAAAAGAATCAAGCAAAGCGTTTTGTACTTTTTTGCTTTGAATGCAATAAAATGAGCCATGGGATAGGCTATGATCATACAGATAAAAGCTGTCGTAAATGCAAAGCCAAGTGATGAAAATATTATTGAGAAAAAAGCAGGTTTACAAATGGAGGCAAAATGCTCTAGTGTAAGCCCTGTCCATTTCCCATCCATTGATACGGTAACAATACTAGAAATAAACAAGAGTGAAATTGGAAGGTAGAAAAAAAGGATCTGCCAAATAATCGAAGGGGACCCAAAAATAAAGGGGAGTTCCCGGCTGGATCTAAACTTTCTAAGTAATGATGCCATTTGCCCTCAAGTTTGTAGAAGTTGCGAGCTTTCTTTTTGGAAAGAAAGATAAACAATATCGTCGTAATCAATTTCCTCATGAGGAAAATGCTCTTCATTTTGCTCGAAAACATGTATGATAAAACCATCTTCAAGTGCGACGTTATATTGTGTAGATCTACCATGTGTCACAATAGCTTCCACAGTTCCTTTTAAAGTATTCGAAAAGTTCTTTTGGGGTTGTTTTGAGATATAAATTTTTTCTGGTCGGATACTCAAAATAGCTTCGCAATCTTCATGCATCCAAGGTTTTTTTTCTGGAATGTATACTTCTATTTTCCCAAGAAGTGGAAGTTCTACGTATGGATTAATCTCTACGGAGCGCAGCGTGCCAGACATGATATTTGTCTTACCTACAAATTTGGCTACAAACGAAGAAATGGGGTATTCATAAATTTCTTTAGGTGTGCCGATTTGCTCAATGTTACCATCGTGATTCATTATTGCCATGTGATCTGCCACTGTTAAAGCTTCAAATTGATCATGTGTCACATATAGGAAGGTTGTTTTGAGTTTATCTTGTAAATCTATAAGCTCAATAAGCATCCTTTCTCTAAGTTTAAAGTCTAAGGCGGCAAGCGGCTCATCTAGAAGTAACACATCGGGCTCGCTGATAATTGCTCTTGCAAGCGCGACTCTTTGTTGCTGCCCACCTGAAAGCTGAGATGGGTATTTAAAAATATGATTTTCCATATGGAAAGATTTCAAAATTTTTAATACCTTTGCTTCGATTTCTTCTTTCGACTTTTTTGCTATGCGAAGGCTATAGGCTACATTTTCAAATATGGTAAGGTGAGGAAACAAGGCATAATTTTGAAAAACAATATTAATATTTCTTTGATTGATAGGTAAACTTGTAATGTCCTTGTCGCCTAGATAAATGACTCCGGAATCGACATTCTCAAGCCCTGCTATCAAACGAAGTAGGGTAGTTTTTCCACAACCACTTGGGCCTAAGAGGGCAAAGAATTCACCATTTGGAATAGTTAGATTAACCTGATTTAGAATAAGTCCATCTGATTTAGACTTTGTAATTTTATCAAGTTTAATACTTCTAACCATGCAAGCACCCAATTCTCAATTACATGAGAATAATTATGATTATTTTCTTTAATTCGAAAGAATTTAGATAATATTTTCTAGTATTGAGTAATTAATTTCCATATTATTTTACGAGTCGAATCATGAAAAAAAGAATTTTATCCCCTCCTTGCAATTTAATCAAATTTTTACGCAAAATGACTTTTAAGCTTATAGATACTGAGGGGTTATGGAAAAGAAGAAAGTTGTTATTATTGGATCGGGTCCAGCGGGTTATACAGCCGCAATTTATGCTGCAAGAGCAAATCTTTCACCCACAATCTATGAAGGTTTTTTTTCAGGAATTGCTGGTGGTCAGCTTATGACAACTACAGATGTTGAAAATTATCCAGGTTTTCCAGATGGGATTATGGGCCCAGAGCTCATGGATGCATTTCGTAAGCAAGCGATTCGTTTTGGAACGCAGGTGTTAACAGAAGATGTTGAAAGTGTTGACTTTTCTAAAAGACCCTTTTTAATCAATGGTTCTAAAACTAAAATGGAAGCAGAAAGTGTTATTATTGCAACTGGTGCTACTGCAAACAGACTTTATGTCCCAGGAACAAATGATAATGAGTTTTGGCAAAAAGGTGTAACGGCTTGCGCAGTCTGTGATGGAGCAGCACCCATTTTTAGAGATAAAGAACTCTATGTTTTTGGAGGTGGAGATACAGCTGTTGAAGAAGCTGTATTTTTAACAAAATTTGCTTCTAAAGTATATCTGGTTCATCGTAGAAATGAACTTAGAGCATCAAAGATTATGGCAAAGCAGGCAGAGCAGCATCCTAAAATAGAAATTATTTGGAACCATACACTTGAAAAAGTAGAAGGTGATAAGGTGGTTCAGTCTGTAACGATTAAGGATGTAAATTCTGGCAAAGAAGACACACGAAATGCAGCTGGTGTATTCTTTGCAATTGGACATACGCCCAATACAGCCTTTTTAAAAGGGCAAGTTGAAACTCACCCGAATGGCTATATCAAAATAAAACCAAATACTACCTACACAAATATTGAAGGTGTATTTGCAGCAGGTGATGTGCAAGACCATGTCTATAGACAAGCGGTAACTGCAGCGGGTTCTGGATGTATGGCAGCGCTCGATGCTGAAAGGTGGCTTACTTCTAAGGGAGAAAAATGAAAAAACTTTTTTTCTTTTTTCTATTACCGATAGGTCTTTTTTCATTAGAAAAAAAACCTTGGTTTCATAATACATGGGAGTTTCAGTTTTATCCGGGATATTCATATAGCTATTATCCAAGTGTTGATAATGGCACAAATCCGTCCAGTTACTCTTCTCATAATCAATTATTAAAGCTTGGACTTGGAGTTGCTGTACTCCCGAAACTCGATGTGGAATATGAAATGGAGTTTGCGAAAACAAGGAAGCTTGTTTTCGGAGGTAGAAGCGTAGCGGTTCAGTGTCGCTACCAATTTCTAGATGACATTTCGGGGGATTTTGTCAGTTTTTGCATGGGGGGAAACATTCGTTACGTTCCACCTAGAAATTTATCAGATGTATCATCGCCATACCATTCAAATTGGAATGCAGAAATTGTATCCTCAATGGGTAGAGAGTGGGCAAGATCTTACTACTGGTGTTTTAGAATGTTTGGATTCGCATCCTTTGGATTTGCAAATCATGGCTATCCATGGATACGAGCGCTATTTTCTATGGCAGCCAATTTTCATGACAAACATCGCTTTGAGTTGTATTCCGATGGCTACTTTGGTCTCGGTAACGAAACAACGGTAAACATAGATCATTTCAGATCGTATCAAGATATAGCCCACAGATCTGTTGATATAGGAATTTCATATCGAAGAAACTTCGATATGTGGGGAATACTTAGCTTGAGTTATGAATTTAGACCGTATGCTGAGTCTTATCCTATTTATGAAAGTATTCTTACAGCGTCCTATAGGCTTCCATTTTCAATTTTTTAAGTTATGAATTTTGAAAAATTCTGATTTTAAGTTTCTAAGGAGTTATTTTAGAGTTGGATGTAACCAGTCAACCCAATTAGAGGAACTGGGTGTTGGCGTTAAATAGACATGTCACCTTTTTAGTTTTTTAGAAATCTCCCTTTTTCTTCAAACCCATGATCTGAGTCATCGAGTTGGATTAGTTCTCCCTGAAAAGGCCTTCGTTTCCTTAGTTGCTAAACTCGTTGCTTTCGAGCCCTTTTGGGCACCCATATCCCATCTTCCACCATAATACTTCTAATTGTAGTAAGAGATATTTTAATAGAGTGTTTTTCTGTAAGCTTTTCATGAGCAAGGGTTGGTCCAAAATCATGATATTTATCACAAATAATCTCACTTATTCTGCGTTTTAACTCCTCCGGAGTCTTTCTATTACTATAAAGGCCTCTTTTCTTCGAAATGAGGCCTTTATATCCGTCTAAGCGAAAGCTTAGACATAATCTTCTCAAAAATTCTTAATCTATCTAACTCTTTGTTGCTCTTAGTTATACACCCCTTTTTTACTGTAAGCTCAATTTTAGCTTTAACAGAAAAGGGGACATTTTTATTAAACGCTTACAGCAACTTATTTTAGTTTTGAATTAAACTAATTTTTTTTGTATAATATATGCTATAAATTGAAAATATTTAATTAATAAAGCTTGCTTTACTCCAATCCAAATTGCTCATGGTCCTGATGATCCAAAATTTGGAGAGAACCATATGTTTGAAGACATAGGTGTTTTTGTAAGGGCAATTGTCCAAGTAACGCTTGCGCATAACAACTAATAAAGAAGAGAAGTATGAGTAATTTATATATAACACCTGAAATCAAAA
>JAJFMH010000091.1 GCA_021772245.1 Chlamydiota bacterium
GAGTAGTGTGAAGAAAGAGATTGCATTATATGAAAAATGTGACAAAGCTAAGGATAAATTGCGAATCTTGAAATCCAAGCTAAAAGAATATGAGGATTTGGTGCTTGAGACACCTGAACGGTTAAGTCAACGAGTGAAGTCCTTTGAAAATATTTTTAGAGAACATGAAGTTGCAAAGAGAAAACTTTCCAGTGCAAATCTAAGATTGGTAGTAAGCATTGCGAAAAAATACCGGAATCGTGGTCTAAGTTTCCTGGATCTCATACAGGAAGGAAATACTGGATTAATGAGGGCTGTTGATAAGTTTGAGTATAGAAGAGGTTTTAAATTCAGCACCTATGCTACCTGGTGGATAAGACAGGCCATAACGCGCTCGATTGCTGATCAAGCAAGAACTATCCGAATACCGGTGCATATGATTGAGGCAATGGGCAAAATAAGAAATATTTCAAAAAAATTAATGCAGGAGAACGGTAGAGAACCAAGCATTGAAGAGATGTCGAATGAAATAAAGATTTCTGTATCTGAGGCCAGAAGGGTGTTAAAAATTTCAAAACATCAAATTTCTCTTGATTGTACAGTAGGAGAAAACGCTGATAGTGCTTTTAGTGATTTTATAGAAGATGATAAGGCGGAATCTCCCTTTCTCGCCCTAGCCCAAGAAATGCTTAAAGAAAAGATAGAGAGTGTACTGGAAACACTTACTTATCGTGAAAGGGAAATAATTAAGCTTCGTTATGGCATAGGAGGTTATACATATACGCTTGAAGAAGTTGGTAAAAGATTTATGGTCACCCGCGAAAGAGTAAGGCAAATTGAAGAAGCGGCGATTAAAAAATTGCAGCATCCTATCAGAAGTAGAAAGCTGGAAGGGTTTTTGGATAGTGTAGGAGTCCGTAGGTAAAAGAAATGGTAATCAATAAAGCCAGCATAGTAATGTTCAAGCTGCCAATGGGAGTTGCCTCTGACGCAAAGAGGATTGTGTCCTTGGTGATTTAACAAATGGGTACTAATGTTAATCCTAATCTTATGCAAAAGCTGAAGAATGTATTCCATTAAACAAGGTTATTAGTGATTTAGATTTGAAGTAATTGTCTAAACTGATATTGAGCAAGGCATCGTATTTCGACATTTGGTACAATTTATATCCTTTCTTTAGTACATATTTATCACATAACTCATAACGATTAAGAAATATCGGATATGAAATAATTTTTTAATGTCTTGGTAAAATTTAACGATATTAAATACAATAGGCTGCGGTGTGAAAGTGCTGTTGCCTTTTTCATTGGTTGCAGCTTTAATAAGAATCTCTAATATGTCCGGGTAAATGCTTATAAAATTTAGATATTTACCCTTCCTCTTAACTCTATATACGTAAAGAAAAGTTTTTATGCTGAGAAGATTCCTTAAAATATGTTTTATTTGTACAATTATATTTAATTCATTTTATCTCGAGTTGTCGGCCAAAGAGATAAAACACGACTTTTATGTGAAGATGGAAGATATTGGGATAGAAAAGGCCGTTAAGAGGGCAAGGCAGACGGTAAAATTGCTGGATGAGATGTACAAGGCTTTCATTGTTCTTATCACCGATGAATATGTGAAAGACGATACCATGTTTTCTGCTTTAACGGTATCAAAGAAGGTCTTTGAGAAGATGGGTGCGAAAGGGTGGTATAAGGCAAGATTGATTGACGCAACCGGTGATCCGCACAATCCCGAGAATTCTCCCAAGACTAAATTCGAAAGAGATGCAATTGAGGCATTCATTGACGGAAAGTCATTCTTTGATAAGACAGAAAAGATTGGTGGTGAGTATTATTATCAAGCAGCGTCAAGTCTCTCTATAGTTACCGATGGTTGTACTATTTGTCATCCACATAATAAATATGGAGATTTACTCGGCGGCATCTCATACACCTTCCCTTTGGATATGTTCATTGATTAACAAGAAGATGTTTTGTTTTCGTCTCCCGATGTCATTCTGAGAAACGAAATGCCTTGGTACGACTACACGAGGAGAAGAATCTAATATTTAAGTCCTGATCATTAAATTACTTATGAAAATTATATTGGCGATTGACGGCTCTAAAAATTCAGAATGGGCAGTAGATTTCCTTCTGAAGATTCCATTGGCAGAAATACCGCAAATCAGCGTATTACAAGTAGTACCTGAGAAAAAACACATTACTCCTTTTTTAGATTCGGTGTATCACAAACTATACAAAGACGCGATACAGGAAAAGATAGATAAAGATATTTTGTCTGCTGAGGCACAAACCACACGAATTGTGGAACAACTAAAATCCCGATGGAATGACGTAGAGTCGATAATTGAGAAAGGGCAGGTATCGGATAAGATTATAGAAAAGGCAAAAGGAGAAAAGGCAGACTTGATCATTCTGGGTTCACGAGGACTTAGTAAAGCAAAATCTTTCTTTTTAGGCGGGGTTTCTCAAAAAGTGGCTACTTACGCTCCGTGTTCAGTTCTTGTTGTAAAGAAAAGGATAAGTACTTTCAAGAAAGTCCTTATCGCGACAGATGGGTCTCACTATTCCAATGTCGCTGTAAAATTTTTCAAATCCCATTTTCTAACAAAAGAAGTTAGTACCACCCTTCTTAATGTCTGGGACTATCCTGTCACCATTCCACAACTTGATTTTGGAACAATAGGGAATAAACACCTTATAGAAATGCATAAGGCAGCTTTTATGACGAATGCTCTGTGTGTTGAGGGTGATCCGGCAGAAATGATTAATGACGCGGCTCATCGGCGAAAAGTCAATCTAGTAATTGTTGGATCAAAAGGTCTTACGGGAAATAAAAGGTTTCTCCTCGGTAGTGTCGCCCGTAAGGTGATTACATACAGCAAATGTTCTGTTCTCGTTGTAAAGAACATAGACAAAATAAATCTGAATTAATTCTAATAAGCAGAATGGCAAAGTTACAGGAACACATTAATCATGAATTTGATACAGCAAAAACCAGATTCAATCAAGATATCAACGTGTTGGTTGAAGATATCGTTGATGTTGATTCTCCCAATGATGTTTTAAATATTGTTTTTGATGCAATTGAATCTAATATAAGTGGAATTATTATTACTGACCAAGAAGGGATTATTAAGTATGTTAATACCTCTTTTTTGAGAATGTTTGAATTTATTGATAAAAATGAAGTTTTGGGAAAAAGCGCATCTAATTTTTTTGCTTCAAAAGAAATTAAAACATTTTCTGATATCCATTCAATCATTAACGCAGTTGATGGAGAAACAGAAGAGTTTATTGCTCTTCACAAAGATGGAACTAGATTTTTTGTTGAGGTATCTTCTTCGTGTATTAGAAACCATAAAGGTTTAGTAGTTGGAATGATGGCCTCATTTATTAATATAACAAAAAGGAAAGTAATTGAAGCAAAAAGAGAAAAACTTGTAGTCAAGCTTCAAAAAGCTAATAATAAAATTAAAAAACTTCAAGGTCTTATCCCGATATGCGCGTGGTGCAAAAACATTCGTGATGATAAAGGATATTGGTATCGGGTAGAAGAATATATTCATAAACACACAAACGCGGATTTTACTCATGGTGTATGTCCGGAATGTGATAGAAAATATTTAATGGAAAACAATGAAGAGAATGATTGAATAGGTAACTTAAACAGATCATTTCAACCTACTGAATAAAAATACGAGAAACGTCAAGTAAGAATAGTGAATAGCTGGAGAAAATAAAAGTGCATTACCAGAAAACCATATCGATTCTCAGAAAAAGAAAAATGGTATCGTCCAAACAGTAAAATTATTTCATAAACTACTTGAAGGCTTTTACTTCTTTAGTAGAATATTAAGAAATAGTTACCTTCAACCGATTGCAAATAGGGCACCTGTTGTTTTTCTGTTTATCAGGGGTTCCCGATTTATAATAAAATCCACATCACTCTTTGACTCATCATTTAACATCAACCGTTAACAATCAATGAAAATTATGTATCGACAAAGTATTCT
>JAJFMH010000092.1 GCA_021772245.1 Chlamydiota bacterium
GATGAACAAATACTTGGCTGATTTAGATGCCTTTTTGAAGCTTAGAAGACAAGTTTTTGCTTTTGTACCAAAAAAGATAGAGCTGCAGCCTTCCTATGCAATAAATGAATGGATTCAAAAAGTAAGAGATTTATCTGAAAGTTCACTTAAACTCAAAAATCTCCAAAATAATGTAGAGTATGATGAGAAAAAAATTAAGACTTTGCAAAGTGATTTGCATGATTTATTTGTGCGATATTTAGAATTTAAAGGGGGGCTTTCAGAAAAATATGAACTTGGCCTTCGCGTAATGGTTAATCAAACTGAACTTGCAATTAACAAAGAAAGATTTAAAGCCTTAAAAGTGCAGCATGATTTCCAAAAGCAACTTGTTGCTGAAGAAAAATCAGCTTTAGATGTTATTTCAGGTAGAATTGATTTCTCAAAGGAAAGCATGGCTCAGCTCGAAAAAAATATTCAGGATGCAAAAGCGAAACTTAATAAAATCAAAAGCGTTGGGTCTTTACAGTTGTTATCTGTAAATAAAAAGATGAATTCCATTTCTCCACTTTCCAAAAGTTTGTTGGAGCAAAAAAGTATTCATCAAAAAACTATGGAAGCGCTTGCTGAGATTGAACTGCTAAATTTGTTTTTTATAAGAGAAGTAACTCTACTTGGATTGGGTAATCCAAATCAAGACATAGATGAAGTATTAGAAAAAAAGGCTAAGTGGGAAAGAGAAGTTGACGAGATAAAAAATGATATTCCTAATTGGTCTAAAGCCTCGCAAAAAGAGTTAAGCCGCTCGATTGAAGCAATGACAAACGAAAAAAGTTCGACTGAATCTCACCAACCTCTGTTGGAAGAAGCTAAACTGAGTTTGATCACTATCCAGAAAATACAAGAAAAACTTTCTGTCAATAAAGCTCTATGTGATTTAACAGACAAACATATTAAAGAGTTTTATGGTGGTTTTTGGCACTGGCTTAGTTATCAATGGGGCCAACTAACGGCATCGATAAAAAATGGAATGAAAGCGTTTGAAAAGACATTATTTACACTTGGTGAAACACCTATAAATCTTTATGGGATTATTCGTTTCTTTTTTATTATTCTAGTTTTTTACTTTGTGGGCCGACTTTTTCAGTTTTTGATAAAAATTATTGGAAAAAAACAAAAGAAAATTCAGTCCTCTGCTTTATATACACTAAGCAGACTTGGATTTTATTTTACTCTTGTTATCGGTGTGATTACAGCATTTTCCTTAATAGGGGTAAGCCTTACAGCATTTGCTTTTTTTGCTGGTATCTTCGGTGTTGGGCTTGGTTTTGGTCTCCAAAATGTATTCCATAATTTTATTGCTGGGATTTTGATTCTTTTAGAAAAGAATTTAAGAGTAGGTGATTTGATTCAGTTTGAAAATGGGAATATGGCAAATGTTAAGACCATTAATGTTCGCAATACTTTACTTACCTCTCGAGATGGAGTAGAAATATTAGTCCCTAATGCAGAATTTATTTCTAAAACTTTCACAAACCTTACCCTTAGATCTAGAACAAGAAGGATCCATATTCCATTTTTTGTATCTCATGGAACTGATAAAGACCGTTTAAAGGAAGTTGTATTAAGAGCTATTAGAAAAGTGCCCATGACAATCAATGATGAAAAAAAGCTGCCACAGCTATGGCTTGTCAAGATAGGTGAGTTCTCGCTGCAGTTTGAGGCTATTATCTGGGTTGATGAATACACAGAGTTTAAAATTGATATGGCAACTACATCATATTATTTATGGTTAATTCATTCAGAACTAGTCGCTAACGGATTTGAGATACCTGTGCCAAAACAAGAAATCAAAATGCTGCAAGACTAAGCTCGGATAGGATTTAAATGAATATTACTGTTGATAAGAGCATGATCCGATAGTCCTTCTGCTCTTATCTCATTTGGATTATAACCTGTGAGTCCATGAGTCGTTTCTATATTGGATGCTGTGCCTTCTAGAATGGAGGTATAATCTAGCATACATGGCTCAGATGGTGGAATTCCATCCAGCATAGTAGCGCAGTACCTATCTCCAAACCAAGAGGAAACATCATTTGATGATCGATCTCTAAAAAAATGTTCGCTCCAATCAGAATTATAATATTCTTCAAGATCTAAATTTAAATCGCCGGTAACTATTTTTGCATACTGCTCTTCATTTGTAAGCATTTGGCGGTATATAAGATTCATTTGCTCTCGTCTTGCATCCACTTCTTCTGGAGTCGGTGCGCTAGGTATTTCAGAGTGCCCTAAATGCGTTGCGTAGATGCGAGCGAATGCTTCGCCTCTAGATTTCAAATCAAATGAAAATAAGCCCTTTTCTGAGTGTTTTGCACTTCCAGCTAAGATTTCTTTTGGAAAGGCTATAAAATTGGGATTATCGATGGCAAACTTACTTGCTACGAAGATTCCAGAAGATGCTCCAATAGCTTTGGGACCAATGTTAAAATAAAAATGCGCATAATCATCTTTTAAAGCATTTTTTAGATGAAACGAGGTATGTGTATCAAACACTTCATATAGACAAACAACGTCTTTGTCTTCTGCTTTGATGCGATCTTCTATTGCATCAATGCGATCATACCAAGATGTAACGCCTCCTTTGCAAATAGAATATCCTGCGGGGACAGTACATACGTTCCACGATAGCATAGAAAATTCTCTGCCATCCAGTTCAACTTCATTAGCATTGCCTCTTTCATATAGGAATGGATTTTGTTGTAGTTTGGTAATCGCATATCGGATGATAATACCTGGAAGAGTAGTCACGGTTGCAAGAGCCGCATAAAAGACAAATTGCACCATTAAAGATGCTTTTTCTGCTAGATTTTCAATATATGATCTGTCTGGATGAAGGTCATCAAGGATCTGAAATTGACTAATGGCCTCGGATGCATAACAAACAGGGCCTGTTAATACAGAAGCTGTATATGCAGCGCCTTTTGCGATAGAATCTTGTAAGTAATCGACACTCCAGCCCTCTTGTGTATTTACCTCGCTTGGGCTTTGTAATAAGATTGACATAGTAATTCCTTATAATTTTAAGGAAAAATATAACAGCAAAAAGAAATAAAATCAATATAAGATTTTTTCATAATATATTTTTTAATTGTTACAAATCGAAACTACTTTAATGTTAGTTCTGTTCCAAGTGTATGTTACGACAATACTATTATCAGATTTTTTAATAATTGCTGGATATGAGTATTCTCCAGGAGAATTTTCTAAGGTAAGAATGTTTTTCCAGGTATTTCCCCCATCTTTTGAGCACGCGACCTTTAGTGGTGTTCTATCACTTGTAGAGTCATTGTAGACAAGTAAGATTTGACCATTTGCAGTTACAATTGCATCGATGCCTGAATTTGGATTGGGAAGGTTTGTAAGCATTGCCTCAGACCAAGTATATCCTTCATCGTGTGATGTTGCCATTGCAATTTTTTTACTGTTATATGTTCTGGCAAGCAAAAGCAGCTTGTTATTGGTTTTTACAATGGCTGGTTGAATCATACCAAAATAGTTATCTGGTAAATTAATTGGATTACTTCTTGTCCAAGTTTTTCCCAGATCTTTTGTGATTTCAACGTAGCATCCCCATCTTTGGTAACTCTCAACAGAGCTTCCACAGATGAGTGTATTATCCTTTGAGATGAGTGGTTTGTTTTTAACAGGTCCATAGATGCCAGCAGGTAGTGGTTTAGCAGCGCTCCAAGTATTTCCATTGTCGGAGGATTCTAAATATGCGCCTGACCAATTTTGAGGATGGTGACCTACTTTGTAAAAGAGAATAAGTTTGTCATCAACATTTGTAAGCACTGGATTCCAACAAGGGATCTTGTTTGGATCAGAGGCTATTATAATAGGTTTAGACCACGTTTTGTCATGTAGGCGAGAAATCCAAATAGAAACATTTTCCGAGCCTTCCTTTTCTCCAGCAAAAAAAGCGCAGAGAAGGTCACCATTATCAGTCTCTACAATCGTTGGTGCATGGCAGCTCTCAAAAGGTGGTGAAGAGAGGATAAACTCTGAATAAGAAATAGATAGTTCAGAGGATTGGAGCCCAAAAGACATCCAAATCGTTAGAAGTAGGAAATAATGAGTAATTGTTTTCATATTATGCACTGGATTTAGGTTGATGGTAGATCTGCGTGTGAGTCAAGTGGCAAGGATGCCATTTTATTTAAAAAGCTTTCAGGATAGCTATTTCTAAGTAGACTTGCCGCTTTAGCAGGGCTATGCCACTTATAAGAGCAGTGTTCTTCACTTAGAGAAACTTCAGTGACATCACATCTACATAAAAAAGTGGAAAAAAGCAATCCAACACTTCCGTTCTGTATTGGGATGCGAATATCAGAAAGAATTATTTCGAAGCGGGTAATTTTCTCAAGTTTGGTAATACCAGTTTCCTCTGCAACTTCTCTATGCAATGTTTGCATTTCTGATTCACCTTTAATCATTCTTCCACCAGGTAGATCCCAATAAGAATTTTTCCGATTTGATTTTAGGATCAGTAATTGGTTTGAAGAATTAATTAATATCGCTTTAACACCCAGGTGAAAAAAATCTTCTGCGATAGACTCTGTCATATTACTCCCAATGTCCATTAATCAGAGTCCAGCTTTTGGGCCAAAGATCTTCCAATCCTTTTCGCTTACTTTTGGAGTTGTAAAATACTTTTGGCGCAACCACAAGTTTTTTAGGATTCTTATTGAGATATGCTCCCCACCATGAAAAGGTAGAGTTGGAAACAATGTTATGTTTACAAAGTGTCATTAAATAAAAATCGTTATAATATGGCTCATTTCTAATAAATTCCATATTTGGAGACAGATGTGATAAATGCTCTTGACACCAATCTATGTCGTCAGAAAAAACAACAAATAGAGAATCATCTGGGAAGTATGACATTGCCTTGACAACGAATTTAGAGCCATATAAAGGGCGTTGACCCTTTGCATGATCTTCTCCCTTTAGAGTTCGTACATGTATAGCAACGCTGCTCGGATGAGAGATAATTTCTTCATATCTAGAAGTTAGATCCTCTAATATTTCATCCGATGGATCAAAAAGAGGAAGGATTTTTTCTTTATTATCGCCGTTTCAACTCTGAAGTGCACGAATATAAGACTTTTTTGAAAGGTGGTCAAATACCTCTATCGGAGTCCTATATTCTAACACTTTTCGGGGTCTATTGTTAAGAAGATCCTCTACTATTTGAAGTTCCTCATCTGTTA
>JAJFMH010000093.1 GCA_021772245.1 Chlamydiota bacterium
GGCTGGCTTGCCAGACGGTAATAGAGCCTGATATGTATCTTACTCAGATCCCGTTCTATCCCGCGAACAAGGCGGTATATGATCTTGAAAAAGTAAACCCCGTCGTAGATGAAGTACTTAAGAGGTACCCTGAAATAGCACGTTGTCTTTGTTGTAATACATGTAAGAAGGCGTGTCCTCAGGAACTTGAGGTGATGGAATATATCCAGGCGGCATTGAGGGGAGACTTTGAAAAAGTAGCCCGCCTCTCTTTCGAATGTATAATGTGCGGGCTTTGTGTCTCCAGATGTCCGGCAGAGATTGTGCATTATAACGTAGCTATACTATGCCGTAGGCTATATGCAAAATATATGGTGCCTAAAGCTGAGCATCTTAAAAAACGCGTAAAAGAAATAGAAGAAAAGAAATTTGATGAAGAACTGGACAAATATGAAAAAATCGATATCGATAAACTTAAAGAACTTTATGAGGCCAGAGAGATCGAGCCGGTATAATTTTAGGAGATTTTGAAAACATATTGTTGTGCAATTGATTACGGAATTTGCGAGTTAAAACGTCAACTAGCGCTGATTGTGCCCACCAATAGTATTTTCCTGCTTTCTTTGCTCTTATTTGTGGATGCATTCTATTCCATCAAAAAGGGATCACCAAGCTTTACATAAAAGGTACTATACCGCCAAGTTACAATCGAGAATACACTTGAAACAATTCCGATTTACTATAAAATTCGTTACTATACAGAAACATAGAAAAACTTGTTATAAAATGAAGAGGAATACGCAGATGGTATATTTTGAAAACTAAAAAAAATGCTAGTTTATGAAAATCCGTTGTTCATACCGGATTGATTAAGAGAAAAAATAAAGGCTGGAAATGAGCACACAATATCATACAAAATATTACGCATATGAATTGACTAAAAAATGTTCTTCTCACCAGTTGGAGAAGCTCAGTAAATCTATATTCAATGCCACTGTCGATTTAAATCCACACCAGTTGGATGCAGCACTTTTTGCATTTCGATCTCCACTCTCCAGAGGTGCAATCCTTGCCGATGAAGTTGGATTGGGAAAAACCATCGAAGCGGGACTCATAGTAAGCCAACTATGGGCAGAAAGAAAAAGGAAAATACTCTGTATCACTCCCGCCTCATTAAGAAAACAATGGGAACAAGAATTATCGGAGAAATTTTTTATCGAATCAACTATTCTTGAATCAAGGAATTTTAATCGTTCCATCAGAGATGAAGATATAAACCCTTTTGATTTGAGGAATAGAATAGTAATCTGCTCATACCATTTTGCCAGAAATAAGGAAGATAGTATAATGGCAATTCCATGGGATTTAGTGATTATTGATGAAGCTCATCGTTTGAGGAATGTATATAAAAAAAGCAATAAAATTGCAAAAGCAATTCAAGCCGCAATTGGAAACAGTCCCAAAATATTGTTAACGGCAACACCACTTCAAAACAGCTTAATGGAGTTATATGGTCTTGTAAGTTTTATTGATTCACATATTTTCGGAAGTACACAGTCTTTCAGAGAACAATATGTAAGGTCAGGAGTTGCGCAGGAAGACTTTTATGAGAATTTGCGTGACCGTATCAGCCCTGTTTGCCAAAGAACACTCAGAAGACAGGTTCTGGAATATATCCAGTACACAAACAGAATTTCCATTACACAAGATTTTACACCGACAGATCAAGAATTTGAACTTTATGAGTATGTTTCTGCTTATTTGCAACGTAATTCCACATATGCCCTGCCTAACAGCCAAAGAACACTGATAACTCTGGTTGTCCGTAAAATTCTTGCATCTTCAACTTTTGCGATATGCTCAACATTAGATAAATTAGTAAATCGCCTTGAAAACAGCATTTCTGAAAGTAATCCCTATGATGTGGACATCCTTAACGATGAGTACGAAACCATTGAAGAATTAAAAGAAGAATGGCAGGGTGATGAAAATAATATTGGTAAAGCAGAAAACTTAAGCGATGAAGAAGAAAAAACTGTTATAAGAAAAGCGATTCAACAGGAAGTTGTAGAACTTAAAAGCTATCAGGCATTGGCAAGGGCAATAACAGTTAATGCAAAAGGCGAAGCCCTGCTCAAAGCCCTTGAGAATGGATTTAAAAAACTTGGTGAGCTTAATGCCCCTCAAAAAGTGCTTATATTTACCGAATCCCGAAGAACACAACAATATTTATTCAATCACCTCAAAGAAAATGGCTATGACAGACAACTTGTTTTGTTAAATGGTACCAACACCGAAAAAGTGTCAACAGAGATATATAAAAGCTGGATAAAAGAAAATGAGGGAAAAGACTGTATTTCCGGCTCCAAAAGTGTTGATATGCGAGCGGCATTAGTTGATGAATTCAGAAACCATAAATCAATAATGATAGCGACTGAAAGCGGAGCCGAAGGATTGAATCTGCAATTCTGCAACCTTGTTGTAAATTATGATTTACCGTGGAACCCTCAAAGAATTGAACAGAGGATTGGGCGTTGCCACAGATACGGACAGAAATTTGATGTTGTTGTTATAAACTTCCTTAATCGTAAGAATGAAGCAGACCAGAGAGTTTTTGAACTTTTATCACAAAAATTGCGCTTGTTTGATGGCGTTTTCGGAGCATCTGATGATATTCTGGGAGCTTTGGAATCCGGTGTAGACTTTGAAAAACGTATAAATGCAATATATCAAACATGCAGAACTTCGGAAGAAATAAAACAAGCTTTTGACGAACTCCAAACAGAATTAGATACTGGTATCAAAAACAGAATGGAAGATGCACACATGATACTCATGGAGCATTTTGACGAGGATGTACATAAGCGCTTAAAGCTCAATCAAGATGAAACTAAAATCCAAATAGATAATTTTGAACAATGGCTTTGGGAGTTAACCCGTTATGAACTATCAAATCATGCTGAATTTGATGACACACAATACATGTTTCATTTAAAAGATATCCCCACTGATATTAACTCTTCTTTGATCTCAAAAGGGAATTA
>JAJFMH010000094.1 GCA_021772245.1 Chlamydiota bacterium
AATGATTTTTCTTGGTGGCAGATAGAGAAGGGGGTACACCTGATCCCATCCCGAACTCAGAAGTTAAGCCCTTCCTCGCCGATGGTACTATACACAAGAGTATGGAAGAGTAGGTCGCTGCCAAGACTTTTTTACGCCACCCAAATTGGGTGGCTTTTTTTTTGCTTAAATTTTTTTAAAATTAATCACTGTGTTTTAAATTAGACTGGCAACAGATTACAGAACAAAATTTAGATAAACTTCGTAAGACACAACTATTAGCCAATATAGTACTTTCTGGAAATGCAAGTGATAATGAACGTGTGAGTTATATCGAAATTTTATTGGATGTAAATACTATGGATATTGACGGTCGATTCAAATTAGTCATGAAATTACTGATGTCTCAAAGCTGGATCAGGTGCTTGAAGATATTTCTAGGAAATTACTACACAGCGTAGTTGAAGTAGAAAAAACGTTAGAAGTTATAAATAGAATTACAGATAGGACTATTAGAGAGAGGCAACTTTCAAGATTCGCTATAACATTAGCGAATAAGGGTTTTGATACAAAAGTGTGTGAAATTGTAGAGAATATTACTGACTCTAATCAGAGGGAGATACCACTTTGGCTTCTTTGTCGAACTTTATCATCAAATGGAAAAATTGAAGAAGCAACTAAACTTATAGATTCTATGTCGAAGCCAGTAATAAGTGTGCTATCATGGAAAAGTATTATTGAAAATGAGTCTTCAAGCGAGAATATAGAGGTGATAGTTAGCCGCCTTAAAAATGAGCTTGATTCCACAGAAAAATTTAACTTTGAGAAACGAAATTTAATTTCTTCTGTGATTAGTTCTGCTGATTCTAAGCTACGTAGTTTGCAAGAACAACTTAGTACAAGCTTTTAAGATCTACTGGTCTAGGGATAAATCATTTGTAAAAAGAAGATAGCAATCCGTGATTACTAAATGGTTTCTTACTATGCGATAAGATTGTGTAACTGAGATCACCTTCCACAGGTTGTGTCTATAGTTATCCATTCAGGTGGCCATATGTCTCCCCCAAGTCTCTTTGGCGCATCTGGGTACATAAAATGCTTTGGCGCAACTACTATCTTGTTGGGATTTTGATTAATATATGCAGCCCACCATGAAAATGTAGAGTTAGAGACAATATTATGCTTGCAAAGAGACATAAGATAAAAATCATTATAATATTTGTCTCCTTCCACAAATATTACACGATTGTTTAGTCCAGTTAAGTGCTTTTTACACCACTTAATATTGTCTGAAAAAACTACGTAAAGTGAATTTTTTGGAAATTTTTTCATTGCCTCTTCAACATATTCTTTTCCATAAAGTGGCCTGACTGATACCCATCTTTTGGCTTCGCCTATGAGGGTCCTAATATGAATTGCGACGCTGCATGGGTGCTCTAATATCTCTTTA
Source organism: Chlamydiota bacterium (assembly GCA_021772245.1). Classification (GTDB taxonomy): domain Bacteria; phylum Chlamydiota; class Chlamydiia; order Chlamydiales; family Simkaniaceae; genus JAJFMG01. The sequence goes on from JAJFMH010000094.1 coordinate 1,430, forward strand.
TATCGAGTTGATAAATCTTTGAGAATTTCATCCGACGGTTGGAAAAGGCTAATGACTTCTTCAGCATTGTGCTTAAAGTATTTTTCACTCCAGTAATTACCTAGGAAATTTCTTCCGCGAGTTAGTTTTTTGCAACACTCCTTTGGTGGATGAGATAGGTGTATTTTTGGAAAAATCTTTTTTAGATTTGTTTCTATTTCTTGTGGAACTGTTGTTTTTTTGTTTCCGTTGAAATATACGTCGATGTTGTTATCAATCGAGCAACTTACAGCAGCTGCAATTGTAAATAATTGGTTTCCAAGCCTACCAGGCAGTCTTGCGCAGATATATTCGTCATTCTTATTGTATGACGCCGTCAAGAGTGTAGTTTGAAAAAAAAATATTGCGATAGAAAAAATCCTCATACAAAACCTTATTTTTTGTTGTGATCAAATTTAGTTTTGATAAGTAGATTTCGTCAATATATATTCGTTGTGCTTAAAATATAATTTTTAGAAATATTTAGTTTCATAGAAATCCATATTCCCTGAATCTCTCAGGGAATATGGATGAAAATATTTAGCTTTACACTTCAATATCTTTTAGAATCTGCTCTCTTTTGATTTTGGCTTTTTCATAAAATTCAAAATCTTTTTTCCAGATCTTATAAATCTGCTGCCTAACTTTTGGGTCAGAATCAATCAGATTGATAAGTGTCCTTTTTTTCTGTTCTGGTGTTACTCTTATATGTGTGTGTTTGTATGGGACTTCATGAAGTGTACAAAACTTTTTCATATCAGAATTCAGTTCTTCGAATAGGAAAATAAAATCCATATCATCTAGCGTAAGATTTTTCCACTCAAGGGTAAGATACTGATGATGTATATGGGGTTCATAGAAGTTATCTTCAACTTCGTGTAAAAAGAGCTTGAAGGATTTAATTAAATCACCTCTATTCTTATAGAATTCTGTTTTTCTTGTAGCCTCGGGTGCCATTTTTCGCAGTTTCATAACTTCATTATACATAGAAATGGGCCTGTATAGAGGGTCCCTCACAGTTAGTAATTTTACGTAATCATCTAGTTTGTCCTTGACTAAGTGATATTTTTTGATGTTTCTAGCTGAAAGTAAGTTTCTGAGAGTTGTTGATCCTGTCTTAGGCATAATAAAAATACAAAAATTGTTTTCTTTTTCTCCATTTACAAGAACAATGTTATAGTAATGCGGAAACGAATTATTCCCGTACACTAGAGAACTAGTAATTGTCCCAAGAGCGAACAACCCAGCTAAAAATATTTTGATTAGACTATTCAATGGTCATCTCCTTTATATAATAGTTTGAAAAGCAAAGTAAAAACACGTTTCCATTTGCAAATTTTTTGTATATTAGATGTTGATTTTGATATTTAGTCAAGTGTGAGTGATATTTGTCAGCATAGTTGTCACATGATTTACTACAGAATGGCTTCTTTTAAAATGACACAAAATTCAATAATTTATAAGCGCTCTACTCTAGAGAGCGCTCCATCTGTAGATTAAAATCCTCTTCCACCTGGATGTTGAACAAAGGGTTCTTTATGAATTGAATCGAAATTACTTATAGATTTGTGTACGTAGTATGTATCCCATTTATTGTTTTTTACAAATACATACCCATTCTTAAAAAGAATTTTATTAAGCTCCGGAGTCGGGCGTTCTATGGATATTGCTAAGAACGTATATTTTTCAAATGGAAAATTTCTTAAAATTCTAGTTTCCGCACCTTCTACATCAAAACTAAAGTAGTCAATTACTCTTGGTGCATTGTTTTCATCTAAAATTTGTTCTAATGTTTTAGTTGTCATAGTGATAGCCAAGCCCGATTTCTTTAATTCATCGAGATTATCTGAATCATTTGCATTGTCAGTGTCTTTGTCAATAATACCACCAAGAAGCATTTTCCTTTTCTTAGAGCTTTTACCTATTTTGAAAGTTATAGTGTGATTGGAGTGGTCAACACAATCATTTACTAAAATAGAATCTCTATTAAATACTAATTGCTTATAAAATTCAGGATTAGGCTCAATACAAATTCCATTCCAGCCAAGTTCTTTTTCTAGAACGTATGTGTTAGAAAATATCACTCCATCTGAGGCTCCTAGCTCAAGGAAAAACCCATTTCTAGCATAGTTAAATATCTCTTCAACCACCCACTTATCTTGACCAATTTGCGAATGATAATCCAGTCTTTTTGAAGAGTAAATAAGAGTGGTGGTTAAAACAAATCCCGTAATTAACAATCTAAATATCCTAGTCATAAACGACCCCTGTGTTTTAATTATGAAACATAATTTTTTGTAATTTTATCTCTAGTTTGTTTTGAATTTTGATAAAATTCAAAGTCTTTTTTCCAAATTTTGTGTATCTTGGCTTGTATGTTTTTATCTGAATCAATCAATGCTTTAAGGATCTTCTTAGTATTTTGAGGTGACTTATTTTGTGTTTTTATTTCATCTAGGAATAGCTTGAATGATTTTTCGGGGTTGTTTCTAGGCTTATAAAATTCTAGCGATTGAGAAATTTTTGCCGAGCTTTTGAACAGTAGCTTCATTAGTTCATTGTAAATAGAGGTAGGTCGATATAACGTATCTCTAACTGAAATGAGATTTGTAAATTCACGAACTTGGTCTTTAATTTTATTATAATTAACAACATTCCTGCAGTTGATAGTATTTCTTATAGAGGTAGAACCTGTTTGATGTCTAACATAAAGACAAAATTTTTTTTTTTGAGTGTCCATAAGAACAATACTATAATAATTTGTAAATTTCTGTTTTTCTGGGATACTTTGGTTGTTTTTAGCAAATAGTAATGGCAGTTTTATTGTCATGCTAATGAGAAAATATGTATTTCTCAATTTTGCTTTCATTTTTCCCTTGTCTCCTATTTGACTTAAAACAAACCCTCAATTTGAATGCTATAAACTTTGAAAATATTTTTTACTTAAGTATTCCAGCTTTTAAGAATATCTTGTCGTCTTTTTTTTGCTTCTTCATAAAATTCAAAATCTTTTTCCCAAAGCTTATAAATCTGTTGTTTTACCTCTGGGTCTGTATTGATTAGGTTTATTAACAACTCACGTATATTATCTGGGGATGAATTTAAATGTTTTTCCCTGTTTTGAATGTTATGGTGGGCGCAAAATGTTTGAATATCTTTATCTAAATTTTCGAATAAAAAGACGAAGTCCATGTCTTGAAGTGTGAGGTTCTTTTTTTCCATGGTTAAGTGTTGGTGATTAATTGGTGCGTTATAGAAGTTATTATCTATTTCATGTAGGAAAAGCTTAAAGGATGCAATTGGGTCTTGTTTAATCTTGTAGAAACCCATTTGTTTTGTGATTTCAGGAGCTTGAGATCTTAAGCGTAAAACTTCGACATAAATTGATGCTGGTCGATAAAGAGGGTTTCGAACAGTAATAAGGTTTGTATACTCATCTAACCTATCCTTAACAGAATCAAAGCTTACAACATCTTTAGTATTGAGCTGATTTCTAAGAGTCATTGAACCGTTTTTAGGAATAACATGAATGCAAAAGTTATTCTTTTTATATTTATTTATTAAAACAATATTATAACATTGAGGGAATCTTTCACCTTCAAAGAGTTTTGGGTTCGGTCTTCCAAATAGTGATAAAAAAGGAGCAACTAGGAGTAAAAATAGAGTGAATGCTTGGGTTTTGATATGATAAGAGAAATAATTCATCACTGACTCCAGTTAGTGGTTTAGGTTTTCCATATTAGCATTTTCATAAAATTCAAAATCTTCAATTCGATTTAAACATATACTTTCTAGGAATCCTACCTTGCGGATTCCGTGTATAAATATCATTCAGAAATATGGCACATTACTTAACTCTGAATTTAGTAAGCTAGCAAAGGAATATATAAGAGGGCAAGACATTTTTTTATTTCCAGATTTGAGTTAACAATAGTTTTTTACAGGTGATAAATGAATTTTCTATCTAAACAAAAATGTCACTGATAAAATCTAGGTTTGAGGTCTTATATGTCTGTCAGTTTTTTTAACGGTAATTTTGTTGATACAGAAAATATTCTAGTAAGTATCCTCGATATGGGTATTCTTAGAGGTTATGGTGTCTTTGAGTTTGTAAGGACTTACTCTGGAATACCCTTTTGCTTAGACGATCATTTGGATCGTCTAAAATTTAGTTCGGACAAGGTTCATTTAAAGCTCCCATATTCAAAAGATGAAATCTCAAGTATCGTTGAGACCCTCATTAAAAAGAATGGGGGAGGCGAATTTTACATTCGAATTGTCTTAACTGCAGGCAATGCAAGAGATCACTTACTTCCAGGATCAAATCCAACTTTTGCGATTATATTTGATAGAGCTCCATTAATGTCAGAAAAGATAAATTCATCAATTTCGCTTTATTCTATACCTTTTCAAAGACAGTTTCATGATATAAAAAGCCTGCAATACATGGGTGCTTCTCTTTGTTTTCAAAAGGCCGTTGAGATGGGTTTTCAAGATGCACTTTATCTTGATGATTTTCAAAATATTTTAGAATCAACCACGTCTAACTTTTTTGGTGTTATTGGGAACACCATTGTTACTCCTTGTGACAAAGTTTTGCCTGGTATTACGAGAAAGGTCGTTATTGAATTAGCAAAAGATGCTGGACTCAAAGTTGAAATGAGACAACTCTCATATGATGAACTCAAGCATTTTTCAGAGGCCTTTATTACATCTAGTATTAAAGAAATAATGCCGGTTTCGAAGATTGATAATTTTGATTTTAGTATTAAAGGCCCTGTTACTACACAATTAATAGCTCTTTTTACAAGCCTTGCGAGAAAAAAAGTAAATTTATTTTAAACTTTTTTTGTGAGGCTTTTTTTATTTATATCTTGTTCAAACATCTGTTTAGAGTCGTTTCTTTAATATAATACCATTTTCTCTTTTTATTTTTTTTATTAAACTATTAAAAAAGCGTTGAACAATAAACTGAAACTTCCTATTGAAATTATATAAGATCAAAACTCTTAAAATATGAAAGGAAGGGGAGACTTACAAATGGCATTAAAAGATACAACAAATAAATTAGTAAAATTGCTCGAAGAAATAACGTCCAATTTAACAAAAGCTGAAAATGGTAACAAAGCGGCAGCGCAAAGGGTTCGAACAGGGACCATTAGATTAGAGAAAATTGCAAAACAATACAGAAAAGAGTCTGTAGCGAATGGCAAAAAACCAAAAGCTAAGAAAAAAACTGCGACTAAAAGAAAACCTGTTGCAAAGAAAAAGGCTGCACCAGCCAGAAAGCCAGCGGCAAAGAAAAAAGCGCCAGCTAGAAAGCCAGCGGCAAAGAAAAAAGCGCCGGCTAGGAAGACCGTAACTAAAAGAAAAGCGGCGCCAAAAAAGAAAACAGCAGCTAGAAAAACTGCTAGAAGAAAGACTACAAAAAGATAAGTCTTTTTTTCTTATAAAATGGTTTGTTAGGGGAGTTTTTTTTTACTTCCCTTTTTTTATTTCTCAAACAAAATCTACTTGTATCTCGTAGCTTTTTCATATCTAAATACACTTGCCTTTAGTAAAATACTTGTCTCAGATGACAACCGAATAGACAATAATGAAAGAAAAAATTGTAGATGTAGAAATAGAGAGTTACTCTAAAAAAGGCCACGGCGTAGCCGCTTATAATACTTCCAAGGTGGAAGTCGTTGGAAGTGCTATTGGAGACTTATTAGAAGTTTCTTTAAGAGGTCGAAAAAAGCGAGTTCATAATGGGCATATATTATCTATAAAAAAACCTTCTTCTCTCAGAGTAATGCCTAGTTGTAGACACTCTGGCTCATGCGGTGGTTGCTGTTGGCAACAAATTGATTATAATGAGCAGTTAAAGACAAAGGAAGGCCAAATTAGAGAGTTATATCGAGACTCTGAAGAAGCATTTAACTTTTTACCTATCCACCCTTCAAGTTCTAAGTTTGCATATCGAAACAAGATGGAGTTTTCTTTTTCACAAGATTTAAAGGGTAATAAGTATCTTGGACTTATTATTGCAAAGTCACGTGGAAAAGTTGAGAATATTGAAAAATGCCATTTAGTAAATCCATGGATGAACGAAGTTCTTTGCTCCATTAGAGCTTGGTTTGAAAATGAAGATATCCAAGCCTTTCATGCACCTTCTGCAAAAGGGGCTCTTCGAACCCTTACTTTAAGAGAGGGTATGAGAACAGGAGAGAAGATGGTGATGCTCACCATTTCCTCAACTCCTGAATATGCACTTTCCAAAGAGCAATTACACTCTTTCCAAAAACAGGTATTAAATATTTCTCCAGATGCTTCTATTTTTTTGCGTATTCACCAAGCGATTAAAGGAGAAGTTACCAAATTCTATGAGATGCTTCTTAATGGATCGGAAACTTTTCAAGAACACTTGGAAATTACTGCTTATGGACAAACAAGAAAATATATCTTTGACATTAGTCCAACCTCCTTTTTTCAGCCAAATACATTAGTTGCTGAAAAGCTTTTTGAATCTGCTTTAGAAATATGTGAACTAAATAAGGATATGAGAGTCTTTGATTTATATTCAGGGACATCAACTCTTGGCATTGTATTTTCGCCTTTTGTAAAAAATGTAGTGTCTATTGAGCTAAATCCTTATGCAACTTTTGATGCAAAAGTTAATATAGAAAATAATCATATTGCTAATATGGAAGTTATTCAAGGAGATGTGGGCGAAATTTTGAAAGACCCAAGTTTCCAGAAGAAACATCCGAAGGTTGATTTAGTAATAGTCGACCCTCCTAGAACAGGACTCGATCCATCGGCAATACAAAACATATTAAATTTAGATGCAACGCAATTGTTATATATTTCTTGTAACCCTAAGACTCAAAAAGAGGATCTTGTAAAGCTTTGCCAAGTATATAAACTTGTTGTTATGAAACCTTTCGACCAGTTTCCACATACTCCTCATGTTGAAAATATTGCCTATTTAGTAAAGAAATAATTTTCATTGCATTTCTCCAGATTACTAGGCATGATTTGCTATAAATATCTGAATCACTAGAAACCATTTAAGGATGTTACTATGAAGCGACTTACAAGTATTTTTGCGGCAATTTTATTTACATTTTCGGCAATGCCAATATTTGCTCAATCAGAGGGCGCTCCGGCTAAAGAGCAAAATCTTTCTCAAGTTATCGTAATGATTGCCTTAGCGCTTATTTTCTTTTACTTCATTCTGTGGAGACCTGAGCAGAAGAGAAGAAAAAAAATGCAAGCTCAAAGGGAGTCTATGAAAGTTGGTGACAAAGTAACTGCGATGGGAATCGTTGGTACAGTTGCAAAAATTCAAGAAACGACACTTATTTTGAAAATGGTAGATGGATCTCAAATAGAAGTTTTGAAAAACGCAATTACTGATGTTCAAAATAATCAGACTCAAAAATAATAGTTAGTATGGAGTCCTTCTCAAACAGAGGGACTCTTTTTCTCACAAATATTGAAATTCTTAAGTATAGATTAAAAAAGCGCTTTTTTGGAAAATAGGTCATGCAGGCATTTTTAGAGAAATTTTTAACTAAAAATTTAATTGCGACACTTATTCTTGCAGCAATTTTAATTACTATTCGGTATTGCGCTGCTTACTTTATACGTAAATCAGATAGAAACTGGAGTTCTCATCAAAGGCGGCGATGGATAGGATCCCTTCGAAGTTCGTTTTTTATTCTAATTCTTCTTGGTGTCATTTTTATTTGGGGCAAAACCATACAGGGATTTGCTGTCTCCGTATTTGCTATTGCATTTGCATTTGTATATTCAATTAAAGAGCTTTGCATGTCCCTAAATGGCTCTATTATACGTTTTAGAGGACATGTATATGATATTGGCGATCGAATAGAGATAGCTGGTAAAAGAGGGGATGTCATAGACATTTCGATTTTAACAACGACATTACTGGAGCTTGGAACGGGTCCTTCCAAACACAAGTTTACAGGTAGAAAGATAGTGATACCCAATGGACTTGTGACAGAGAACTTTGTGGTGAATGAATCATTTCTAGAACATTATTATATGAACAATATTCATGTTCCATTGAAAATTGATCAGGATTGGAAAAAGGCCAAAAAAATTCTTCTTGCGATTGCTGAGGAAGAAAGTGCTTCTTATATAGAAAAGGCCAGAAAGCGGATCCGTAAAATGGAGCGGGATAAGAGTTTGGAGCTGCCTCCTGTGGAGCCAAGTGTATCCATTCAAATGCCAAGTCCGAGTGAAGTACATCTTTTACTAAGATTGCCTGCCCCAACCCACCTGAAAGATAGGTTGGAGCAAGTAATTATTTCTAGATTTCTAGAAGCTTTCTATTCTACTAAATAATCTACTCAATATGTGAAGAGAGCTTTTCTAAGACAAGGCTTGATCTCTCAATAAATTCATTTAATTTATCAGCATTAAGCTCTTTCTGAGAAAGAAGAGACAGATCATACAATTGCTCTGAAATTTCTTTTGTAAGGGTCGGATCCTTTTTTTCAATTTTTGGTAGAGCTTTAATAAGGTTACTATTGGTGTTAACTACAAAAGTTTGCTTCATAGGCATATCTACTGGAAAAGACTGGCCGGTAAGTTGCATATACTCTCTCATGCGGCGCGCTTCTTCAGAAATTAGAACCATTCCCGGAAGAGATTTACTAGCTAGTGATTTTGCCTCTATCGATAAATCCTTATTATCGAATTTAGAGGCAACAAGTTCTTGCAGTAGTTGTGCACTTGTTTTTCCGTCTTTATCAACCACCGTGTCTTCCTTTTCTTTATCCTCTAAGTCCTCGTAGGATGCGTCGATCCTCTGGAACTTAGCTGGGGAAAATTTGGTTTCAAGAAGGTTGAATGTTGCAACATCTAAATGAGATGAAGAAAAAAGAACTTCAATACCTTTTTCCTTGTAGATATCTAAAAAAGGAGTATAGACATTTGATTTCCCATCAGATTGGGTATAGAAAATCTTATCTGAGTATTTTTCTTTACCTCTTTCTAGGTAATTAGAAACAGTTGTCCACTCACCACTAGCATTTTTCCAAAGAAGAATATCTTTTACGCGATCATAAAACTTCTCGTCCTGTAAAACCCCAAGTTTGATGATCATTTCCATGTTTGGCCACTTAGATAAAAACTCTTCTTCGTTTTGTGTATGTAAAGATGAAAGTTTATCAGAGACTTTTTTGGAGATATGATTGGAGAGTTGCCTTACTGTTTTATCTACTTGAAGGTAACTTCTAGAAACATTAAGGGGAATATCAGGACTATCTATAATTCCTTTGAGAACACTTAAGTAATCTGGAATAAAGTCTTTGCAGTGATCTGATACAAATACTCTGTTGCAATAAAGCTGCAAGTTGGTTTTGTTAAAGTCAAACTGCTTGGTGATCTTAGGGAAATATAGGATTCCTTGTAGATGAAAAGGATAGTCAACATTCAGGTGGATCCAAAAAACAGGATCTTCTTCAAAAGGATATAGCGCTTTATAGAAGTCTAGATATTCTTTTTCAGTGCATTCTGACGGAGCTTTTATCCAAAGAGGCTCTTTGTTATTAATTCTCTCATCTTGGAAAGAAATAGGACATGGCAAGTAGGAACAATGCTTTTTAAGAATTCCTTTAATGGTGTTTTCTTCTAAATACTCTTCGCTGTCTTTTTCGATATGGAGGATGATCTTTGTTCCACGTGTTTCTTTAGATCCTTTTTCTAAAGTGTAGCTAGATGATCCATCGCAGGACCAAAATGCTGCAGAAGTACCTTGCTTGTAGGATTTTGTTTGGATTTCCACTTTGGAGCTGACCATAAATGAAGAGTAGAAACCAAGCCCAAAGTGACCGATGATTTGGTCTTCTGTAGATTTGTACTTTTCCATAAAATCTTCGGCGCCAGAAAAAGCCAGTTGAGCAATATATTTTTTTACTTCTTCTTTTGTCATCCCAATACCAGTATCTTCGATGGTAATGGTCTTATTGTCTTTGTCTATGGAAACATTGATATGAAGATCCTCATCTTTACAATCTAAGTTTCCTTGATCCCTAAGAATTTTCATTTTAGCGATTGCATCGCAAGCATTGGATACAAGCTCTCTTAAAAAAATTTCTTTATCGGAATATAGCCATTTTTTGATGATTGGCAGAATGTTTTCACTGTGGATTTTAAGCTTTTCTTCAGTCATGGTTTACCCTTCTTGTAAAAAAATAGTTTTACTCTAAGAATAACATATTTTTAGTCATTTTAAAAGGAAGAAAATATGGCGTTGAAGTCTAAAATATTTGCTTCTTGCAGTATAATGAGAATAACGGCAATTGGCGCTACATACCTGATTAGATAAAGCCACGGCTTAAATAAAAATTTATATTTGCTGCCATTTCTAAATTCATGAGATGACATTTTTTTATCCATGATATATCCAACAAAGATAAGCGTAAGAAGTCCTGCAATTGGCATCATGTAACTGCCGGTGATATAATTTAGGGTGTCAAAAAAATCTCTGCCATAGATTTCCTTCCATTTTGGGAATAAGATGCCTGATCCCGATAACGCAGATGGAATTCCAAGTATAAATACGAGTGCAGATGTAATTAAGACGGTCTTTTTTCGAGTCCACCCGTAGAGCTCAATCATATTTGAGTTTAACACTTCAAAAAGTGCAATCGTTGATGTAAGCGCACTAAAAAGAAGCAGAATAAAAAAGACAGTTGAAATTACCAAGTTACCAGGAAGCTTTGCAAAAGCAACAGGTAACGTTTGGAATACCAGCCCAGGTCCGCCTGAAGCTGGGAAATTAAAGGTAAAGACTATTGGGAAAATGATTAGTGCTGCAAGCATAGAGACAGCAACCGTCATAATGGTTACAATAATTCCAGTTTTGGGAATATCTTCTTCTTTTTTCAGATAACTACCGTACGTAACACTGATCCCGAGTCCAACACTTAATGTAAAAAAAGCCATTCCTAGAGCGTCGAGAATACTTGAAGGTGATAGTTTCGAAAAACTGGGTTCAAAAATAAATCGCAGAGCTTTTGGAAAGCCTGGCATCGTTGAACCATAGATAAGCATTCCAATAAGGATAACAAAGAGCCATGGCATTAGAATGCGACTCCACTGCTCAATTCCTTGTCGAACGCCTCCAAGAAGGATTCCAATGTTTAGCAAGATAAAAATAAATAACCAAAATAGATTCAAGCCTACAGACGAATGAACTACGTTAAACACATTTCGAATTTGATCCGGTGATTTACCAAGAGTAAATTGGCTGATCGACATAAGTGCATAGTTTAGGCTCCACCCAGCAACTACGCAGTAATACGATAAAATAATAAAACATGTAAGAACGTTGATCCACCCAAGCATTTTCCAATTATGGGAGTCTTTTCCTAGGATGCTATATGCAAGTACAGACCCCTTTTGTGCTGATCTTCCAACAATAAGTTCTGAGAGAAAGGCAGGAAGTCCGATTAGAACTGTAAAAATAAGATACAATAGAACGAAAGCTCCACCACCATTTTCACCAGCAATATATGGAAAGCGCCAAAGGCTTCCGAGTCCAATTGCAGATCCTGCTGCAGCCAATATGAATCCTATTCTAGATCCAAAGTGTTCTCGAAGAGTTTTCATGAGAGTTGCCTATTACTTATTTGAGCTGATTAAAAAGGCTTTAAGCAATAGATGTCAAGATGAGATCTACGTGATTTTTTCAAGAAAAAACATTTTCTGAGGCCAAAAAAAAATTTTATTTTTTAATATTTATAATTTAATTATAGTCCTCTCAGTCACTCAAAAAAATCTGGAATTTATGAATAATAAACTCAAAAAAATTTTTACAAGGACCGTATGCGTTTTTGTATTTAGTTCGCTTATGACATCCAAAATTTATGCTAAACAGGCTGAGGAGTATTTTTTTTGTCGCTCTGAAGGTAGATTAGGAAACCAACTTTTTTCGGTAGCCGCTGCAATGAGTCTTGCTATCGATCATAATGCTACTGTGATTTATCCAGATTTGCTTAACAAAAAAGGATGCGATACTCAGGTAAATAGAAGAAAAATATTTTGGAGATTGGAATTATTAGAAAAACCCTTGCAATACACTTGGTTACAAGGAAAAGACCATCTTCCATTCCCATTAAGGTATAAAAAAGGGATGTTGTTAATGGCCAAGCCGTGGTCAGAGGATTTTTTTATAGCTCATAAAGAAAAAATTCTTCCCATGTTTGATCCAAGTAGTGAGATATTAGAAGATCTTCATTCAAAGTTTTCTGATGTGATAAATCATCCTGAAAGCGTAGCAATTCATATAAGAACACTTGATGGTGAACCAAGGCCTCAAAATGTACGACCATTATATGGACAAAAATTTGTGAAAAAAGCAATGGAGCATTTTTCTGAAAATGCATTTTTTATTGTTTGTTCAGATGACATTGAGTGGTGTAAAGAGAATCTATCAGGACTGAGACAAAACATGCTTTTTGTTGAAAATGAACCATACTATAACGATTTCTATCTGATGAGTTTATGTAAGCACCATATTGTCTCGAATTCTACTTTTTCCTGGTGGTCAGCTTACTTGAGTAAAAATCCAACTAAAGTAGTTGTTGCACCCAAATATTTTTATTATCCGGGTCATCCAAAGAATTCTAAATTGTCTAATCTTTGGCCAAAAGAGTGGATAACTATAGATAAAAATTGGGAGAAGAGATCAAATCCCTATGTGAGATCTTAAAGAAATTTTATGAAATTCAATTTAGTTTTCCGAATTTTTTACACATTAAATGAATATTAGTAGAAGGACATTCAGAATAGATGAAAGTACATTTGGAGTGTTTAGTTGTGAAAAAAACATTATTATTTTGCATAGCGCTTTTCGGGGTTCAATTTGTTAAGTTATATCCATCTGATTCTTCTGGAGATAATTTTATTACAGCTAAGTTGTCAGGTCGGCTTGGAAATCAGTTGTTCGAGATTGCATCAGCTATGAGTGTTGGAATTGATAACAATGCTAAAGTATATTTTTTCGATGGCAAAAATTCAACTGTCCCAACTGAAATAGATTCCAACATAAAATATGTATTTCCATTTATTAACTATGTGAATACTCCAAAAAAATGTGCACCAGAATATAAGGCTTTAGTAAAGACTTATGGCTATAAGCCTATTAAATATAAAAGAGGAATGTGCCTTGCAAGTAATTTTTGGTCAGAGAAATACTTTAAACATAACTCTGATAAAATTATTCCATGCTTTCTTCCTAGTGAAGAAATTATTAATGATTTATTTTCACGCTACTCAGAAATTTTAGATCATCCCTGTAGTGTGGCTATTCATATTAGGACTCTCTTGGGAGAGAAAAAAATATGGAGTAGGTTAAGACCACTATATGGAGAAAAATATCTCAAAGAGGCTCTCAAATTTTTTCCATCTGATGCTCTTTTTGTCGTATTTTCTGATAATATCGAATGGTGTAAAGACCATTTGTCCAACTTCGATACAAATATGATATTTGTAGAAGGCGATACGTACTACAATGATTTTTATCTTATGTCATTTTGTAAGCATAACATTGTTTCAAATTCAACATTTTCATGGTGGTCTGCATACCTAAATCAAAATCCTGATAAGGTTATAGTTGCACCTAAATATTTTCATTATCCACATGTTAGGCATCAAAAGATGACCGAAGATGTCTGGCCTGAAGAGTGGATTACAATAGACAAACGTTGGGAAAATCGAATAAAAGACTAGTTTTTTTGTAATAATTTCAGTAACGAGTATATGAAGAAGTATCGAATGTAAATTGCAAGCAAATGTTGCAATTTACATGTTAAAGTAGGATGATTTGTCATCTTTTTTATAGGAGACTTCTAGCTTTGGACATTTCTCTTAGTCTAATTTCGATAGTGATATTTGTATGTATCGGTATTTTTTTATCAGGCTTGATTCTCTATACCAAGTCTAAACTTGTAAGTTCTGCTTCGTGTAAAATCCGAATAAATAGAGATGATTCCCTTACCAAAGAATCTGAAGGTGGATCAACACTTCTCAATGTATTACTTTCCAATGAAGTTGCAGTGCCATCTCCTTGTGGTGGTAAGGCGACATGTAAGCAATGTAAAGTGCAAGTAATAGAAGGGGGAGGGCCAGTCATAGAGACAGATAAAGCAACCTTTTCTCCAAAAGAATTAAAGGATGGGTGGCGCCTTTCTTGCCAGTGTAAGGTAAAAAATGATCTTGAGATTCTTCTTCCCGAGAATATGCTCACTCTAAAGGAGTATACAGGAAAAGTTCTGAGTAATAAAAATGTGGCAACATTTATTAAAGAGCTTGTGGTTGAGCTTGATGAAGAGGTTCTCTACCAGTCAGGAGATTATTTCCAATTTCATGTACCACCCTTTAAAACAAATACATCTGATTGGAAAAAAACAATCGAAGAAAAATATTTTACTGATTGGGAAAAATTTCACTTTTTTGATCAAGAAATTGACTATTTGGATCTTGATGAAGATGTTATTAGAGCATACTCAATGGCCTCTTATCCAAAAGAAGGTAAAATCTTTAAATTCAATATTCGAATTGCAACACCCCCATGTATCAATGGAGAGGTTTCTAAAGAAATTCCTTGGGGTGTTTGTTCCTCTTATATTTTTTCGTTAAAAGAAGGGGACTCTGTTCATTTATCTGGACCCTTTGGAGAGTCGCATATGATAGACGATGGAAGAGAGATTTACTTTCTTATTGGTGGGGCTGGTTCTTCTTTTGGAAGAAGTCATATTTTGGATCTATTTTTATCCAAAGATACGACTAGAAAAGTTGAACTTTGGTATGGGGCAAGGTCGCTAAAAGAAAATATCTACCAAGAGGAATATGAAAAACTCTCCAGCGAAAAAGAGAACTTTTCTTATCACTTGGTTCTGTCAGAACCAAGTGAAGAAGATTTACAGTCTGGTTGGGATAAAAGTGACCCGATTAAAACAAACTTTGTTGTGAATGCATTTGAAGATGGGGCTTTAAAAAATCACCCTGCGCCCGAAGACGCGTTATACTATGTTTGTGGTCCTCCACTTCATAATAGTTCAATTATGAAGCTTCTTGATAACTATGGCGTTGAAAGAAAGAGTATTGTTTTAGATGATTTTGGTTCGTAAATAATCGATTTTTTGATATCGCTAAGATTTTGTAAATAAGAACTCTAAATCAATGAAAATAATTGTATCACAGATTAATCCTACGATTGGAGACATACGCTCGAATACTGAAAAGGTAATCAAATGTATATCTCATGCAAAAAAACAAGATGTAGACTTAATTTTGTTTCCAGAACTTACTCTATGTGGTTATCCACCCGAGGATCTTGTTTTACATGAAAGCTTCATCGATGCAATGCATGATCATTTAGAACAAGTTGTAAAAGCATCTAAAAATATCGTAGTCATAGTTGGGCTTGTTCGCAGAAATGTTTCTCATGGAGAAAAACCTCTTCTCAATAGCGCATGTATTATCCAAGATCAAAAAATTTTAGGTTTTTATGACAAATGGCTTCTTCCAACTTATGATGTTTTTGATGAAAGAAGATATTTTGAGCCTGGTAAAGCACTTTTTACCTTTAATCTTCATGGGAAAAAAGTGGGCATTACAATCTGCGAAGACATTTGGCAGCATGCGGGCTATGTAGATAGAACAAAATATCCAAGGGACCCAATTATAGAGCTTAGCAAAGAAAACATTGATTTAATGTTGAATTTATCTGCATCGCCATATCGATTTACAAAATCTGATTTGCGAGTGGAGGTTTGTCAAAAAGCTGCGAAAACCTTACAGGCTTCAGTAATTCTATGTTGTCAAGTAGGTGCTAATACGCAGATTATTTTTGATGGTTATAGTGTGTTTGTAGATGAAAAAGGCAATCTAAGATCACTTGGAAAGGGGTTTGAGGAAGATCAAATGCTTGTTGATCTTCAAAATCCATTCCCAGTGCTTAAAAAGAAAGAAGAGACTTTAGAAGATTTATACAGAGCCTTAGTCTTAGGGGTAAGAGATTATTTTCATAAGTTTGGATTTACAAAAGCATGCTTAGGATTATCTGGTGGTATTGACTCAGCACTTGTGTGTTGCATTGCAAAGGAAGCTCTTGGATCGAAAAATGTGCTTGCAATAAGTATGCCTTCAAAATATACCACAGGGCAAAGTAAAATCGATGCAGAGAAGTTAGCGAAGAATCTTGGAGTTTTATTTAAAGAGGATTACATTGATTCTTTGTTTACATGCTTTTTAGAGAATCTAAATCCTCTTTTCGAGGGAAAAAAGGAAGATGTAACTGAAGAGAACTTGCAAGCTCGGATTCGGGGAATCATTCTAATGGCGCTATCTAACAAGCATGGATATATCACTCTTTCTTGTAGTAATAAAAGTGAAGCTGCTTTGGGTTATACAACCCTTTATGGAGATTCTTGTGGGGGACTTGGAGTAATCGGAGATGTTTTAAAGACAGATGTGTATCGACTTTGTCGTTGGATTAATCAAGAGAAAGAAATTATCCCTCATTCCATTTTAGAAAAAGACCCTTCTGCAGAACTTCGCGTAAACCAAAAAGATTCAGATACTCTGCCTGACTATGCAATCTTAGATAAGATTCTTATGGAATATGTAGAAAATTACCTTTCTATGGATGAAATCATACAAAAATATAGTCTATCAAAAGAGATGGTTTGGGATATCATTCGCAAAATTCATCGAGCTGAGTATAAAAGGCGACAAGGCCCTCCAATTCTTCGCATTTCAAAGAAAGCATTCGGAGTTGGAAGGCGATATCCTATCGTACAAAATTGGCTTTAATTGCAGATTTCAGATTCTTTGAAAAAAAATGGGATTTCATTTGCAGCAGTTTCGGTAGCGTCTGAACCATGAACTGCATTTTCATCGATGCTTTTTGCAAAATCGGCGCGGATTGTACCAGATTTTGCTTCTTTTGGATTTGTGGCTCCCATTAGCTCTCTATTTTTTTCAATAGCATTTTCACCTTCTAGCACAGATACAAATACAGGTCCTGAGATCATAAATGCAACCAGTTCTCCAAAAAATGGTCTTTCTTTATGAATATCGTAAAAGCTTTCTGCTTGGTCTTTGGAAAGATGTAACATTTTTCCAGCGACGATCTTCAAACCATTTTTTTCAAACCTTTCTAAAATAGCGCCGATGTGATTATTTCTAACTGCGTCTGGTTTAATAATAGATAGTGTTCTTTGCTTAGTCATAAGTGATTTCTCCTAGGTATTGCACTCATTTGGGGCAAAAGAGCTTATTTGAATAATGATTAATTTTCAAGGAGTTACAAGGTGATTTAGCAATGGTTATAATTTATTTTCAGATTATTTGACTCAACTAATTAGATTGTATTTTTTTACTTTAGATTTGAATTCTCAAATGCAGTTTCAATTCTGAAGAGCGCAAATACAATACTTTTTTGAAAAATGGTCAAATGCCTCTAACGGGGTTCCATATTCTAACACTTTTCGATGGCTATTGTTAAGAAGGTTCTCTACTAAATGAGCGGCGTCCCGCATTTAGGGTAGAGGAAAGATTATGAAGGGACAAAGCCTCGTTTTGGAAACGCCTCTGCATACAGGAAGGTGATATTTTAACTTTGCTCTGACATATTAAAACTAGTTAAATAGAACTTGCGTTCGAATAGCTTCTATGATTTGGAGCAATTTGCGTGTGTCGGGCTTGCTTTAAAAGATATTTGCTTTATTGATAGTAAAGCTTTTATACTTATCAGTATGAATCCATATCCTGATTTGCTTAATACTCATAAAATACTGATCGCAAAGCTTCGCCATCATGGGGATGTTTTGCTTTCATCCCCTGTTTTTTCAGAGTTAAGGGAGCGTTTTCCAAACGCTCAGATCGACGCTCTTATTTATGAAGAAACGTATCCAATGTTAGATGGTCATCCTGCGATAAATAATTTTCTATACGTAGATAAAAGGTGGAAGAAACTTTTTTTTATAAAACGTCTATGTAAAGAATATTTATTACTTCGAAGAATCAAAAAAGAAAAATATGATCTCGTAATCAACCTTACAGAAGGTGATAGGGGAGCTGTTGCAGCAAAAGTATCTAAAGCGTCTATCCGAGTTGGTTTTGATCCACAAGGTCGAGGTATGAAGGGGAAAAGAGAGTGCTATACCCATATCGTTAAGCATTGCCCAAAGCCTAGGCATACGGTTGAAAAAAATCTTGATGCTCTTCGAGTTATTGGTATTTTCCCTAAGAAAAAAGAATTAACGTTTGCGATCTCTAAACAAGATGCAAAATCGGCCGCACAAAAAATTAAGAGTAAAAAAGGTGAATACATTCTTGTGCATCCTGCATCGAGATGGCTATTTAAGGCGCTTCCAGTATCTACCATTGCAGCAATAATTAGAAAATTATGTGATGATGGCAATGAAGTTGTAATGACATCAAGTCCAGATGTAAAAGAAATTGCTATGCTAAATGCTATTGAATCAGAAGTGAAACATGGAAAGTTAGAGAATCTGGGTGGAAAAACAAGTTTGAAGGAACTTGGAGCATTGATTGATGCTGCCAAGATGGTAGTTACTGTAGACTCTGTTCCATTACATATTGCAAGTGCATTGAAGAAAAATATGGTGTGTATTTTTGGCCCAAGTTGTGAAAAAAACTGGGGACCCTGGAATGTACAAAGCTCTGAAATTATTTCACAAGATGTGAGTTGCAGGCCTTGCTATCAACCAGGCTGCGGAGGCTCTAATAAAAGCGATTGCTTAGAAAGCCTATCTGCTCAAAAAATCATAGATGCTATTTACAGAGTAAAATCATCTCCAAAATATGAAGACCTTGCGAGTTTATTATCAAGAAGCTCTTCAAGTTTACCAGAAAGTGATGTTTTACCATCTTGAATCAAATAACATCTGTCTATAATCGAGGCGAGCTCTCTTGCGTTATGATCTGTAATTAGGATGCTAATTCCTTTTTGTTTTAGAATTTGAATCATTTTTTTTAGATCCTGAATTGTAAGTGGATCGATATTGGCAAAGGGCTCATCAAGAAGTAGCAGCGTTGGGTTTAATGCGAGAGCTCTTGTGATTTCTAATCTTCTTCGCTCACCACCTGATAGGGTACTAGCTTTTTTCTTTGCAAGATTCTCTAAGTGAAGTTCACTAAGTAGTTCAATCAGATTTTCGTTTCGATCTTTTTTTGAAAGACCCGAATTTTCTAGAACGCATTTGATATTATCTTCGACAGATAAACTTTTGAAAATGGATGGCTCTTGCGCTAAATATCCCATACCCATTTCAGCTCGCCTGTAGATAGGAAGGTCTGTAATGTTTTTGTCTTTAAGCCAAACTTGGCCACTATCTGGAGAGATAAGACCCATTGTCATATAAAATGCTGTTGTTTTACCAGCTCCATTTGGGCCAATAAGGCCTACGACTTCACCAGGATTTACATCGAAAGATAGGTTGTTGACAACAGACCTTCCTTGATAGAATTTTTTTAAGTTTTTTACAGATAAGATCATAAAAGTTTACTTGGTTGATTTACTCCATTTTATCAAAAAATTGGCAAGTTTGATAGAAAATTAATATACCTTCGCTTGGATAGATTTTGCTTTAAAAGAGGGGGTTTTAGAAAAAAGAGAAATGGATAGTTTCTCAGCTACGCTTCTGACATAACTATCATCTAAGGAGATGTTAGAAATCGGCTGGAACTTAGGGAGTCTATAACTGTAGATAAATGCTTTGTCAGACTTAAATAGGTGTGATCTATAATCAAAAATTCCCTTAGCAGCTTTGATATGGCGAAGCTCTTTTGTGAGTTCGCCACCTTCCTCAAGAAAACAGTCTATATCATCAAGCATTTCAAAGAGATTCATGTTTTTTGGAGTAAAAAGGTCAACTTGCTTGGACTCTGGGGTAAGAAGAAGCGTGGAATTTTTGGCTTTAATTTGATAGTGAACTCTTTCTTTTCCCTGCAAAAAATAAAAATCTTTTTGCATGTTTTTTCTTTTTTGCAAGGCAACATGAGAAAAAAGAGGCGCCTCGTTTTTTCTATTTTTTACAACTTCAATAAAGCTGATAGCATCACATAGGTTTTTGCGATCCTCTTTGGTTAGATATACCATTTTAAACAGCGAAAAGGCGCATATTATGCAAAGAATAACACAAAAGAATTTTGTAGCTTTTTGTATCATAAGCTTTTTTGACCAAGTTCATAAAAAGGAATCATTGCTTGAATAAACTGCTTTAATTCATCAAGTGGATAAACTGAATGTTTATCACTTTTGGCATTTTTCGGATCAGGATGAGTTTCCATAAATAATAGGTTAGCTCCAGCTGCAAGTGCTGCTTTAGTTAGAGGGGGAATGAATTCTCTTTGGCCTCCTGACTGAGTTTTATTGCCGCCAGGTAGTTGCACAGAGTGCGTTGCATCAAAACAAACAGGGTATCCAAGATTTTGCATGGCAGGGATAGCTCTAATATCTGTCACGAGGTTGTGGTAGCCAAAGCATGTGCCTCTATCAGTTAGGATAATATTGTGGTTACCACAAGATTCAATTTTATGAACAACATTTGCCATGTCTTCTGGTGCCATAAGCTGCCCTTTTTTAACTTTAATTGTAGCCTTTGTCTTAGCTGCTGCAATCACAAGGTCTGTTTGGCGACAAAGGAAAGCTGGAATTTGTACAATGTCGCAAACTTCAGAGGCAGGTAACGCCTCATCTGGGTTGTGAATATCTGAACAGATGGGAATGTCGAAAGTTTCTTTGACTTCTTGTAGAATGCGGAGGCCCTCTTGAAGTCCTGGTCCTCTAAAAGAGTCAATGGAAGAGCGGTTTGCTTTATCAAAGCTTGATTTATAAATAACTTGGATGCCAGTTGTTTCACCAATTTCTTTGATCTTTTCAGCTGTCTTCATTGCTAAGTCTCTAGTTTCTATCACACATGGTCCAGCTACAAGGCAAAAAATAGTTCCTTTACCAATTTTAATTTTTTTTCCGACTTGAACAGTTTTCATATGAGTCCTTGTGTTACAGATATAGACCTTTGGATTTTAAAGAAATTTCTTTTGCTTTTTCAAGTGCGCCCTTTGCAAAAAGCGCTCTAGATAAAGCCTTATGTGAGATGAGTAGTTGCTCATCATTATTTGATATAATAACTACATGGGTTGCAATCGCATCTTTTTCTCGATAAGAGGTAATGGGGATATTTTTTTTAAATTCTTTTTCTAAATCAATAGCTGTGCCACTTGGTGAATCTCTTTTTTCTTTGCAGTGCGTTTCCTCGATAGTTATAGAATGATTTGGAAAAGAGGCTTCTAATTTTGCAATAATTTTTTTAATAAAAGTAATGCCCATACTAAAATTAGGAGAGAAAAAAATTGGAATGTGCTTGGAAGCATCTTTAATAGCAGAAAGGTTTGATGTACTATGGGCTGTTGTTCCAATGACAAGTGGAACTCTATACTCTATCGCTTTCTCTAATGTTATTGGTAGAGCATTTGCCAAAGAAAAGTCAATAAGGACAGAGCAACTAGGCAATAAGTCATCATAAGATTTTGGATTGGAACAGCTGTCAATTCCTCCCATTACTTCAAAAAAAGGGGAGTTTTGCGCTTGTTTTTGCGTTTCTTTTCCCATCTTTCCATTTATTCCAATAATACCAACACGGATGGTCAAACTTTAGCTCCAGTTTTGTTTTGGCTAATTTTAGCATAGCCCAATTGTTAAGCCAACAAAAATAGAGGAGTCTTGTTTGATAAAAGCCTTGAAAATCATATGCATTATTTCCTACAATTGTATATATCTGGATTGGTAGCTCAGTTGGATAGAGCATCCGCCTTCTAAGCGGAATGTCGCAGGTTCGAGTCCTGCCCAGTCCAATTTTTTTTAGTGCTTAGCACTCGAAAGGAGAAGTCAGAAACATGGGCTTTTATTTGAATCGAGTCCTAGATATTATTTTTTAGGCCTAATTACAAGTTTGTTCATGAATAACAAAGAGCATTTTCTTTCCGATGTAGGAGATCTTCTCGGAGATCACACTTTTTCAAAAAAAACTTTTGCTGATATAGAGTCTCAACTTGCCTCTTTTTCAATAGAACCATTCATCTCCTTTTCAGAAACCCAAAAAAATCAGTACGTAAATCAAAGCCTCTTAGGTTTAATAAAAACTGCAGATGGTGATTTTCTTCTACAGGAAGTTATCGATTTTATATCCAGGGTGCAGTCTCTTAAAATTGTAAAAAAATATTCTCTTTCTTCATTTGAACTTTGGTTAAATCATAATGATTCTATTTCTAAAGAAGAAAATTATAAAATCAGAGCAAAAATAACAGGAAGATATCTCCCAAGAGATGATTATCAAACTTTTTTTCCAATTGGAATGGGAAAAAACTTTTATGGCTCTCATTTTGTAACTGCCCATAGCTCTCCTGACTTAGATACAACCGTAGCATCTTTTTGGGGATGGGTTGATGCGTTTTCGGCAAGGATTGGAACAGGGCTCCATTTATGGAATGTTCCAGATGGACCGCCTACAGAACTTGTAGAAACGAAGCTTCTTTTCTTAGATATGCTAGGAGAGGGTGTTTTTGATGTTCTTGTCAAAAAGAGAAGTTTACTGACTTTGTCTAGTATAGACCTCATGACCCAAGATGGTTTTTTGAAAAAGAAAAAGCATGATAGTTCGATGAGTTTTGACCATAATCGGGATGCAAATGCAATTGTGCTTGTTGACGATAATGGACATTACATGGGGGATTGGCGTCATTTTGATGTAGAAGGCGTGAGACAAGTGATTACATCATTAAATGACTGTCTTCGATCGCTTGAAGGGTCTTTTTATAAAAATATTATTGGTCTTCTAGCGAAAAAAGATGTGACAAAAACAGATGTAGCCACTTTTAAAGATAAAGTCTTTGCCATGACTTTAAATGAATCATCGTCCCTACAAGAATTTACTCTTCGTCAAAAGAAGTACCTTGATGATTATTTAAAGAAAGTTCTCAATGTTAAAGAAGGGTTAGAAACTACGTTTAAAAATTTTGGGAAGACCTTGGAAGAATCGGAGTCGATTCATTTTTCTTCTTTTCTTGAAAAATTGGAGGAGATTTCTTCTTCTCACTTTTTTGAAAACGATTCCTTAAAAGAAGATAGACCCTTAATTTTTTCTTATTTAGAAACTCTTCGCTCTTCCTTAAGTGGTATTTTTGGGCAGATTTTAAAATTTGTGGACACTCTTGATATCGCTCTGAAAATCAAGTCAGAAGTTTTTGGTTTCCTACCTCAGGCAATTTCACATAGAACAGATATTGAAGAGATAAAAAGTAAGATGGGATCATATCCCTATCTGACTGTAAATTTTCCTGATGGAGAGGGAAAGGAAGTCCCATTTGGAATTGTTTCTTCGAAGGATTTAAAAAGAGCGTTTTTAGGTTCTGTAACACTGCGAGACTTTTGTAATTTTGATGAAATGAAAATACCTGATTATCTGCAGGTGATTTCTGTTATAGATCATCACAAAGCGACTTTGAACACAAAAGCTCCTCCTATGGCTTTGATTGCAGATGCGCAATCTGCAAATTCTCTTGTTGCAGAGCTCTCATTCTCTATCAATGATAAATACGCATCAAATGGAATGACTCTAGATGAAATTGAGGCGCAGCTTAAAGAAGTAGGCAAAGACCTTTCTAATGATCCAAATATTCGCGTTTATCAACGTCTTCTTCAAAAGAAAATGGCTACGCAGAGTAGAGGTGAATATTATAGCTCCCCAAAACGTGAATTTGTTGAGTATCTCCAGTATTTATATGCGATTATGGATGACACAGATCTACTTTCCAAAGTATCTAAAAGAGACGTTTATATTGTGGCATCACTTCTGAATCGCATGAAGAGTTTGATGTTAAAAAAAGAGATGGAAATTATTAATTTTGATGATCTGCTTTCAAGTTCGGAAGATTTCGCAAACAACGCAGCTAAAAAACTTCTCCAAAATAAAGATTTCTACTCTCTATATAGTATCGTATATTCTTCTAAAGAAGAAAAAGTAAGCGAAAATCTTATCAAAGCATCTGAAGGCACTTCTCTTTCAATCTTTGATGATACAAAGACATTAAATTTATGCACGAGAGTTGGCCAAACCAAACTCTTCGAAAAAAATATTAGAGTTTTCAATTCCCACACCGAAAGTATTCAAGGTGTATTTATTGAAAGGGCAAAAAAGCTTTATGAAAATTCTCCTGAAATTGATTTGTATATGCATATGATTTCGACAATACCAAGCGCGGAAGATGTATACTCCGGAAAAGAAACTAATTATTCTCATTTAGATCAGCTCTGGTTTTGGGTTCCTCCATCAGATTTAGGCGTAGAGCACCTGAAAGTTTTTTTAAGTGGATTCAAAGATGTCTTTGCAGGAGGGGGTTTTGATTTGAAGTTTTGTTGCATTAATGATGCAAGTGGTGAGTATGCTCAGATTTTTAAGGAGAGTTTTTTGAAAATAAGTTGTGAATCGAAAAATGTAAGTGCTTTTGAAGATGCAAT
Organism: Chlamydiota bacterium; assembly: GCA_021772245.1. Lineage (GTDB taxonomy): Bacteria > Chlamydiota > Chlamydiia > Chlamydiales > Simkaniaceae > JAJFMG01. The sequence continues at coordinate 26,016 of JAJFMH010000094.1, forward strand.
GGCTGTTATTTATTTTAAACCGGGAATTCTTAATTCCAGAAAAGCAAAAATTGCGCCTTATTTACCTTCTATTAAGAAAAGTTAGGAATAAAAAATCCCAGTAGACAGAGCTACCGGGACAAGATTTTTTGTGTATATTTTTTTACTCTTCTTCTTCTGCAGATTCTTTTTCAGAAGACTCTTCTAAGATTTCTAGATTAACTCGAATACCATTTCTGCTTGCAACCGACATGAGAAGTGTGCGGATTGCATTAATGGTTTTGCCTTTTTTACCGATTATTTTTCCGATGTCTGCTTTTTCTACACTTAATTCAATAATAAGCGTATGAGTTCCACCGATTTCATTGATGCGGACTTTGTCTGGATTATCAACTAGGTTTTTTACGATGTACTCAACAAATTCTTTCATGGTTCGCCCCTCTTGCGGTTACAGGTGTAAGTGGTGATTGAAAAGTAATATTGATCATTCACATCCTCATCCTAATCTAAGCCAAAATATTTAGCTACAAGAAATCCTTTTAATTTTTGCGAAAAAAATGCAGGAAAATAATTGCAAGAATCTAAAATCAAGATGGTTGTGAAAGTTTAGCCAAGTTCAAAAATTTTAAATATTTTTTAAAATATTTTCCATATCCTTAGGAATTGGAGCCATAATTACAAGGTTTTCTTTTGTGATTGGATGTGAGAATTCTACTTTTTTGGCATGGAGCATTTGTCTGTTTGCTCCATACGAGTTTGTGTTAGATCCATATAAAGCGTCACCAAGAAGAGGGGTATTTATATGTTTTAGATGAACTCTAATTTGATGCGTTCTTCCAGTGATTAGCTTGGCCTCAAAGTGCGTTAATTTTGCGCTTGTCTGAATAGGTCTAAATTCTGTAATTGCCTCTTTTCCAGTTTCAATAACGCACATTTCAATGCGTTTCTTTGGATGTCTGCCGATTGGCGCACAAACTTTTCTCTCACCTGGATTTCCAAATGATATTCCCTCATAGAACTTTGAGATTTCTCGATTGGAAAAAGCTGTTATAAGGTTTTGATGAGCTTCGATTGTTTTTGCAGCAAGAATCACACCGCTTGTATCTTTATCTAGTCGATGTACAATGCCCGGGCGTATAGTATCATTCCAATTTGCAAGGTTTTTGCAATGGTAGATAAGTGCATTTACGAAGGTACCACTATAATGACCAGGCCCAGGATGGACCACCATTGATGGAGGTTTATTAACAGCAATAATATGATCATCTTCGTACAAAATTTTTAAGGGAATATCCTCTCCTTCTAAAGAAATTTCTTTGTGGTAGAGAAAGGAGATTTGGACTTCATCTCCAATTTTTACCATATCTTTTTTCTTAGGGGGATGTCCGTTTAGAAGAATGGATTTATTTTCAAATAAATATTGAAAATAAGATCTTGAGAGATGGGGAAACCTTATAGATAGTAGCTTATCTAACCTAAGGTTTATATCTTCGATAGTTGCAATAAATGATGAGTTATCCATGCAGCTATTATACTGCATACAAGACTAAAACACCAAAGTTCAAATATTAAGTTTGTTTGCCTTCTTCTGCTTCTTTTAACTTTTCAGCAGCTTTTTGTGCTTCTTGTTGTTCTAACTGTATTTGAGAAGAAATAAATCGTTCTAAATTTTGCATAAATTCTTTTGTTTGTGCTTGAGTCATAGGAGTTGGAAAATGAGAGTTCCATGCATTCATCCATTGTTGCATACTGGGTCCATTTCCCGATGGTTTTTCTGAAGCCGAATCTCCACTCACAGGGGGGATACTATTTACCACGATTTTTCTCCTTGATCCTTTTTTTAATAAAGGAAGAACAGATTAGAGATGGTGTTGAGATGATTTGTTTTGTCATCTTTAAAAAGGCTTGTTTTTGCAGAGGAAGATTGGGTTTGCCGTTACTGGGATATGATGGTTTTGGACCAGTCCTTGTAACACGCATAATTATTACCTTTTATTCTTCCTCTGCATAAACTTTATTTTATATGTGTCGAATTAATTGTTCAATTAAAATTAAATCATTTATTTTAATTAGAGCTATTTTGCTCCATTGCTGTATCTGCCTGTTCGGCTTGCTGCTGTTGTTGCGTATCTTGCTGTATTTGAGGTCCCATAGCTTTTTCTAAGCTTTGCATGATAATACTGTTAAATGCAGATTGAGTTGCATCTGCCGGTGAAAGAGATGACGAGGCGCTTTTATCTGTGCTTGCACTTAGATCGGGTTGAATACTACTTGATTTACTATTTGCCTGAATTTTATCAGAGTTTTCATTTTGCTCAGTTTGATCCAATTGTTGCATAAGCTCCATCATTTGAAGGTACTGTTGCATTTGACTTGAGCCATGGGACCCTTGAGACTTATCTACATGAATTTCCATTATTATTACCTTTTTTACTTGGGCCAAAGAGCCCCTTAGGTATATTATAACAATTATTTAATTAGTTTTCAACATAAAACTGCTAAACACCTTTTACTTAAGAGTTTATGAAAAATATAAAAGTGGATGAAATTGAAGGATTTAAAAGCTTCTACCAAATAAAGATTGGGGAGGAGTTAGTAGCAGAGCTCTATCAACCTCTGTATAAAAGACATATCAAGAAAATTCGGAAGTTCCAAGAAGAGAAGCCGCTTAAGGATTTTCTAGGGGAACTTGAAAAAAAGGTGGGGTTTTCTTATCTAAGTTATCTTTTAGATAAAAGGGCGTTATTCAAGAAAGAAATCGAAGAAAAGCTTCGAAGTAGAAAATTTAGCGATCCAGGCATTCACGCTGCAATCAGTAAAGCGCTAGAGTATGGATATATCAACGATCTTGAGCTTGCAAAATCGATTGTTCGGATCTACTGCAAAAAACAGAAAGGGCCAAGATTTATTGAGCAGATTCTTAAAAAAAGAAGATGCGGAGAAGATCTCATTCAAAAAGTGATTCATATTTCAACAAATTCGCAAAATGATGCTCTTAAGGAATTAGTGAAAAAAAAATATCCCACCTTTTCTCAGATGGAGTTTAAAGAAAAACAAAAAGTATTCCAAAGGCTCCTAAGAAAGGGATTTGAGCTGGAAGAAATTCGCGTAGCTCTTGCCGATTGGCAAGAAAATTAAATTTCTTTATAAGAAGATTTTTTATGCAAACATTGAGCTGTTTTAATGCGCGTTGGAGTTATTGGATTTAATCAAAAGCAAGCCTCGCTTGCCTTGAGAGAGAAAATTACTAAAATTATTGAGGAGTCCAAAACTCAAATGGATAACTCAATTTCAAGTGTTGTACTTTCTACATGCAATCGAATCGAAATCTATTTTTCATCGTTTGACTTAGCGAAAGCACAAGAAGACCTGGTTACAATTTTAGAAAAGAGAGTGGATGGTCCGATAAAAACTGCATGCTATCAATATATAGCAGATAGGTGCTTTACACATCTTTGCAAGGTGATATCAGGGCTTGATAGCACTATTTATTTGGAGTCTGAAATACAGGGACAAGTAAAAAAGGCATATGAAACGACAAGAAAAAAAACATCGCTTCCTTTTGATTTGCATTATTTTTTCCAGAAGGGATTAAAGGTTGGCAAAGAGATTAGAAAGAATATAGGAAATGGAAAGGGGGGCAGTAACTTGCCGAAATATATCCTGAGCTATATTCAAGAAAATACTGAGCAGAAAGAAAAAAGCAAAATTCTTTTTGTCGGAAATTCTTCTATAAATCAAAGAATTATGTCCTTATTTTTTTTAGAAACTTCATTTGAAATGACGCTTGCAACAAGTATGCCATATAAGGATTCAAAAACAACTTCTGTTGTTTCAAGGCATGAACTTGAAAATGTCTATGACTATGATGTAGTCATATTTGGTACAAAACACCACGAATTTATACTGAATCATATACCTCCTCAAAAAAAGAGCCTTCTTATTTTTGATTTAGCTGTTCCAAGAAATGTGAATCCAGATATTGGAGATTGCTCTAACATCAAACTTGTAAATATGGAAAACATAGAATCTTATATTGCCTCTAGAAAAAAAGATGATCAGATTAAAAATGAGCAATCAAATACACTTCTTGAACTGATTACAAAATACCAGATGCAGGTGTATGAGAAGAAGGTTATGAGAGGAGTTAGTTATAAGGCAAACGGAGCTCTAGTTCATTGAGAAAAGTGATTTTCCATCTATTTTGTTTGTTCTTTGGAATAAATCTTTTTGCATCAGATAGTGGACAATGGAATGTGCATCACATTCCAAAAGGAGAGATCTATGTAGGCGACTATTACGCAACAGGAAAGAATATTGGAATAGAGGGGACTGTTACAGGTGACGTAGTTGTATTTGGTTCAGAGGTTTTTATTGATGGAGTTGTAGACGGCAATGTCACAGCAATGGGGGGAGCTGTTCGAATTAGCGGAGAAGTCAAGGGAAATGTTCGAATTATTGCAGGGCAAACTTATATTTCAGGAAAAATAGATGGTCGTCTAAACGTTCTATCAGGAAGTACTGAACTACCTTCTTCTGCAAGAGTACTAGATAATGTGCTTGCATTTTGTGGAAATTTGGATCTTGGAGGAAAGATTGGAAAGAACGCCCGTATATATGCTTCAAGTGCGAAAGTTTCTGCGCAAATAGCAGAAAATCTCATTGCATATGTAGGCAAACTTAAGTTGACATCGGGTGCAAAAATTGACGGAATGCTTGAGTATTGGAGTAGCAGTGATGCTGAAATTGCAGATCGAAGCAAGATTGGAAAAGGGGTTTCCCATCACCCACCTTTTTTCTCCTCATTTTTTAAAGGAAGTATTCTCAAAAAATTAAAGATTGGATCTCAGCTTGCCGCAATACTTATGAATTTTTTCTACACATTTTGCTTTGCACTGCTTGTATTTAGATATTTCCCGCAGAAAATTAAAAGGTCTGTGCAAGTTTTGGATACAAAACCCATCAAAGCTTTTTTTTCTGGTGTGGTACTAGCAATTGTATTGCCACTATTGTGTCTATTACTTCTAATTTCAATCTTGGGTGTTCCATTCGCATTGACTTTGATTGCAATTAACGTAATTGGATTTTATACGGCAAAAATTATAACAATTCGATGGCTAATGCACCTTGTTTCACGAAAAAAAGAGATCAAACACCCAAATATGTATTTTTTTCTAGTCTTAGCTGGGTATTACTTAATTACCCTTATCCCATTTGTTGGATTTGCTATATCTATTGCAGTGATGTTTTTAGGTCTTGGCGCTCTAATACTGAGCAAAAGCGCCAAAGGTGAGATGCAAAAGTTGCCTCAATAATCTGCGTTCCCTGGAATTCTAGGATAGGCAATTACGTCCCTGATATTTTCCATGCCAGTTATAAACTGTACCAATCTTTCAAAGCCTGCGCCAAATCCAGCGTGGGGGACAGAACCAAACTTGCGAAGGTCTAAATACCAAGAATAAAGAGATGGGTCTAAATTTTGTTTTTCAATTTTTGCTTTAAGAACATCATAACGCTCTTCCCTTTGGGAACCACCGACAATTTCTCCAATTTTTGGAACTACAATATCAAGTGCTGCAACTGTTTTATTATCGTCATTGTCTCTCATGTAGAATGCTTTGATTTGGCTTGGATAATCTGTAATGATAACAGGTTTTTTGCAATGTTCTTCCGCGATGTATCTTTCATGTTCAGATTGAAGATCACATCCCCAGCTATAGGGGAATTCAAATTTTTTGCCTGATTTTTTAAGGATTTCAATTACTTCTGTATAGGTAAGTCTTGCAAAATCTGAATTGGCAACTTTTTCTAAACGCTCGATCAAACCTTTTTCAATAAATTGATCAAAGAATTTCATGTCTTCTTGGCAGTTTTCTAAAATATCCTTGGTAACAGCTTTCACATAGTTTTCCGATAGATTTTTCAAGTCATGAATGTCTGAGAACGCAAGTTCAGGTTCGATCATCCAAAATTCAGCTAAGTGTCTAGATGTATTAGAGTTTTCTGCTCTAAATGTTGGGCCAAATGTATAAACATCAGATAAAGCGCATGCAAATGTTTCTGCGTTTAACTGACCGGATACTGTGAGATATGCTTGCTTTTGAAAAAAGTCGCTTTGATAATCGATAGTACGGTCTTCTTTTTTCGGAAGCTTTTCTAAATTTAATGTAGTTACTTGAAAAAGTTCACCCGCACCTTCGCAATCAGAGGCTGTAATGATCGGAGATTGTAAATAGAGAAAGTCATTTTTTTGAAAAAATTGATGCGTTGCAAAAGCCAGTCTTGATCGAACTCTAGCAACAGCGCCTTGCGTGTTTGTTCTGGGTCTTAGATGGGCAATTGTTCTTAAAAACTCAAAAGAGTGGCGTTTTTTTTGGAGTGGAAATGTGTCATCACATGCTCCAAGTATGGTGATTTTTTCACCCTTCATTTCATATTTTTGTTTGTTACCAGGACTTTCAACAATAGTTCCCTCAATGCAAACAGATGTTCCGACACTTAAATTGGATAGTTTGAAGTTATCAGATTCTAAAGTGCCATCAGCGATTACCTGAAAATTAGAAAGGGTAGAACCGTCGTTGATCTCAATAAAGGAAAACGTTTTTTGGTGTCTTGCTGTTCTAATCCATCCGCAGATAGTAAAGTTTTTGCCAAGAGTATCCTCTTCTGGTTTGTCTTTCAGGTGTTTTATTCGGATGCGTTCAAACATGAATTTTCCTCAGCATATTTATTAAGCATTTCAATTTCTTCTTTCCACATGGTCTCACCATTGGGAGTCTCTAAGTATTTTGGCATGCACTGAAATCTTGGATCTTTCATTAAAAGAGAAAAGGCTTCAGCCCCGATTTCACCCTCTCCGAGGGATGCATGTCGATCCTTTCTAGATCCAAAGGGTCTAAGTGAATCATTCAAATGAAAGGCATATAAATGCTTTAAACCTACAATTCGATCAAACTCAGCAAATGTATGTTCATAGGCTTCTTTGGTTCTAAGGTCATATCCAGCTGCAAAGATATGGCATGTATCTATGCATACTCCAATTGGAATTTTTGACTCTAGTCGGTTAATCAAATAGGCTAAATGTTCAAACTTATTTCCAACTGTAGTTCCCTGTCCAGCTGTTGTTTCTATCAGAAGCCTTGTAGAGCCTCCATTTGCCAGTTCTTCGATGGAGGACAGGCTTTTAACAATTTGATCTAAGCATTCTTCTTCTGTAGATGTTTTTGCAATGCCTGGATGGAAGTTTAGATAGGAGAGTTTTAGTTGGTGACAGCGCTTAAGTTCTAATGTAAAGGCATTGATGCTTTTTTCCAGAAGTTCTGGGTCAGGAGAGCCGAGGTTGATTAGGTAACTATCATGGCTCATAATTTCAGAAATACCAGTTTCTGCCTGTATTTCCTCAAATCTTCGGACTTCATCATCATCAATGAGCTTCCCATGCCATCTTTTTTGATTACTTGTGAAAATTTGGATAGTCGTAGCCCCAATTTCTTTGCCTTTGATAAGTGCTTTATGTACTCCACCTGCGGCTGAAGTGTGGGCGCCAACAAGTAATTTTCTATTTTCCATTGCAAGACAAAATTTGGTTTTAAAGAAGTGGTATTTTATGAAATAAGGAGGATGATTACAACCCTTTTAAGGGCAAAAAGAGTATACTTGTTTAAAAGAAAATTGCGATGGTTTTATGGAAACAAAGGTATATGCAAGATCTACTGCCAGGTTTTTATCAGGAACGCTTTTATCTAGAATTACGGGGATGTTTCGAGATATTTCGATGGCAGTCTTTTTTGGAGTAACCCCTATTTTAGCCGCATTTATGGTGTCATTTCGCTTTGCAAATATTTTAAGAAGAATATTTGCAGAAACGCCCCTTTCTGCAAGCTTTATTCCTCCCTTTGAGCAAGCAAAATTAGAATCAAAGCAAAATGGAGCAAAATTTTATCTAGATTTCCTTTTAAGTTTAAGCTTAGTTGTACTTGTTGTTATTGCTATATTAGAGGTTTTTTTGCTCTTATTTCCAAAATTTCTTGCAATATCTGAGGGCAGTAGACACATCTTGCGATTAACTAGTTTCATGCTGCCAGGATTGTTTTTTATTGTAGTATCTGGATTAAATAACGCTTTTCTCCAATGTGAAAAGAAGTTTTTCTTAAGTGGCGTTTCGCCTGTTGGTTTTAATCTAATTTGGATTATTGCAGTTATTGCGCTTCAAAAGACGGATCAATTCGTTGCTGTAACTCTTCTTTCTGTTGCCATATTACTTGCCTTTATGGCGCAAGCAATGATTACTATGCCAAGTGTATTTTCCTTTCTAAGGAATCATTTAAAAGATGGGGGTTGGAAATCATGTAGACCATTTTCATGCGATGTAAAAAAAGCTATTGGTCCATTTTGCATCAGTATTCTAGGAATTGGAGCATCGCAGATCAATAATGGTTTAGACGCTATTTTTGCAAGAGCTACTTCATTAGAAGGACCGGCATTTTTGTGGTATGCTATTCGGCTATATCAGCTGCCAATTGCTTTTTTTGGAGTTTCACTTGCTGCGGTTTTTTTACCACCACTTTCAAGGGCGTACAAGGCGGGAGAGGTGACTAAGTACAACAAGTTATTTCGATATTTAACATCACTTGGGATTTGTTTTTCGATTCCCTCAATGTTTGCTCTGTTTTCTCTAGGAAGTCCTCTTATATCACTCTTGTTTGGTTATGGAAAATTTTCAAGTATGGATGTTGCATTTACTTATAACTGTGTTTTTGGGTATGCAATTGGTCTGCTCCCTTCGATTATGATTCTTATATTGGCCCCATGTTTTTTTGCAAAGGAAGACTATAAAACGCCGCTTAAGGCAACTTTGATTGGAGTCTGTGTGAATATTACGCTTAACTCCTTTTTTGTGTTTGCAATGCACTTAGGAGCCTTTTCAATTGCTCTTTCAACAAGTATTGCTGCATTTTTTCAAATGGGATATTTGCTCTGGAAATTAGCCTTAAATAAGAAAACCAACAATATATCGGTTACTTTTCTAGGAAAGGTTAGCCTCGCTTCAATCATATCTTCTTTGCTAGTGTTTGTTGTGGAAAACCAAGTTATGCAAAGTGCTTTTTCGTGGAGAGATTCTCCCTTTATTTTGAAACTTGGTGTCTTTTCTTTTTTAGCAATTTTGTTTGCAACGGTATTTTTTCTTGTCTCTAAATCGCTTGGTTTGCAGGAGGTGTTTGATCTGCTTCCCTCTAGAAAAATCAATATGAGTAAAGAATAAAAAAGGCTAAAGAGAAACTCTTTAGCCTTTTTTATAAAAATGAGTATAAATTATTAGCTTGTGTGAGCTAAGAATTCACAAACAAGAGGAACATTGATCGGAAGTGGTAATACAATTTGATCAAATTCAGGTGTAGAAAGAAGTTTTCCAACACACTTACCTTCATCTCTTGAAAGATATTCAGGTACATCTCTTTTTGCATCTTGAGCAGCTTTTACAGCTGGGATGTTTTGAGCTTTTTCTTTTAAAGAAATTTCCATACCAGGTTTTACTCTAAAAGATCTAATGTCTACTTTCTTTCCATTAACAAGAACATGACCATGGCAAATAAGCTGCTGCGCGTGGAAAATAGTAGTTGTAAAATTTAATTTGTAAACGATGTTGTCAAGTCTACAATCTAGAAATTGTAGCAATTGGTGCGCTGGATTACCAGGCGTTCTAGCAGCCTCTTTGTAATATCTAAGAAGAACCTTATGGGTTAGCATTCCATATACAGCTTTGAGCTTTTGTTTCTCATCCATCTGAATACCATAATCAGATTTCTTCTTGCGTTTTGCGCCATGAACTCCAGGAGGATTAGGCTTATGTAGTAGAGGGTTTCTTAATCTACCGAAAATATTTACTCCAAACCTACGAGCAATTCGATTTTTTGGACCAGTATAGCGTACCATTATATACCATTCTCCTTGAACTAATGGGTAACAAAAATAGTTTTTAGACCAGAATTTTAGTCTCTCTATTTATTTATTG
>JAJFMH010000095.1 GCA_021772245.1 Chlamydiota bacterium
CAACCCTGAATTTACTAAAAGCAGATAAAAAAACTAAGGTTGGAATAAAAAACAAAAGGTCAAAAGCAGGTTGGAATAAAGAATATATGCTCAATGTCTTACAAGGAAACTGTTAAGTAATTTCTTCATGCAATTTCCCTGCTATCTACCAACATATTCTTAATAGAAAGGGGATTCTTTATTTTTATCTAAGACCTGGAAAAAACTATACATTGGAATTTAAAGCGATGACAATGACAGATCAGATCACACCCTGGGTCGAAATAAATGACAAGAAGTTACAAGCGAAAAAATGTAATCAGGAAGAGTTTGCACTATATCGAGTACACATCCCAAAAAAATTCATAAGTCAAAAGAAAGTTAAATTTTCTTTTTGCACAAATACTGAACTTCGTGTTCTAGATCTTTACCCTGACTCTACTGATACTAGAACTCTTTCCATGGCGCTAAATTTCGTTTCGATTCAAGAAAGGAAATAAAGCTATTTACGACAATTTTTCTGCCATGCTAGTTTTTACCATTATTTGGAGATTACTATGTATCTGTTAATAAGAAAGCTTAGTTCTATATGTTTTCTTACCCTCAGTATGTTCATGTTTCCTGTTGATGCGAGAATTAATTTCATTCATATTCCCAAATGCTCAGGAACCACAATTCATACTCTTCTGGAGAAAAAGTTTGCAGTTAGTGAAATTTATCCAGAAAGAAGAGTTGTTAACTATCCTATTATTGGACGCCCAAAAAATTTACCAAAAGAAATGGGTTTGAATAACTGCCCCCCTATCCAACATGAATTCATTTCGGGGCATTTCCCATTTTGGTTTTTCGAAAGTATGGATGAATCTTTGGAAGATTCATTTACATTTACTGTACTAAGAGATCCAATTGAAAGGTCCATATCACATTACAGATACTGGATATTAACAGATGCAAAAAAAGCTGCAAATATTGTTGAAAGTAATTGGATGTGTAGGATGCTATCCTCTAACCCACAGTTTGAAGGTGATGAGCTGCTTCAAAGCGCTAAAACAAATTTAGATAAACTTGATTTGGTAATTTTCTTAAGCGATAAAGAAGAGTTTGAGAGGGGAGTTAAAACCCTTTTTTCAAGGCTCCAAGTACCACTTGAGGAAAAGGAAATTCCAAAGTTGAATCCTACAAATAGCCAAGTTTTTTCGAAAAAAATATTAGAAAAAATCTATGAAGCGAATGACTTAGATATTGAGCTTTATAGATATGCTCGGGATCAATATCAAGAGTCAGATCAACTCTATGAGCAAGAGTATCCAGCTCTTTCAAAGTTATTAGAGCCAAGTACTCATATTTATTATTCGTTTGATATGCCAAAGCATGGAAGTGGTTGGTATAGAAGGGAAAATACGGACTCAAATTTGCCAGTCTATGAGCATATTCGTGGTGGCGAAGGCAAAATTACTTTCTGTGTAAAGCCTGGAATTGATTACCTCATGCAATTTCCACTGAAAAAAGTTGCTATAGATATTCAATTTACTGTCGAGGTAAATGGGAAAAAACTTTCCCCCATACAAAGAAATAGCAAAGAGTTTTCTCTCTACACTGCTAAAATTCCTAGTTCAGTTGTAGCTAGCAAAGAGTTAAAGATTACCTTTAAAGCCAATAAATCCATACCTGCAGGGATGCTTTCGCACTCAACGATTGATACAAGAAATCTATCGCTCGCATTAAACAGAATATATATCACGCCATTTGGCGAGAAGAGAAACAAATAACACTTTGAAAAAATTTTTTTTGTTGGTAGATTCCTTCAAAAAAAAGCTTGGTGTTTATGAAAAATATTCTAAGACTTACGTTTATTCTGTCTGCTTTAGCATCTACGAATTTTGCTAGAGTGAACTTTATTCATATTCCAAAATGCGCTGGCACAACTATCCATTCTTTACTCGAAAAGTCTTTTCATGTGGATGAAATTTATCCACAAAGGCACATGCTAAAGTTTACGATGGATGGATGCATGGATTCTGCAGATATTAATCATGCACTTGTTTCAGGGCATTTTCCTTTTTGGTTTTATATGCAAAAAGATACTTCAATTGACCAATCGTTCACCTTCACAATTCTTCGTGACCCTGTTCAGAGAGTACTTTCACATAGCAGATACATTGCAAAAACTGAACCCAAAAAAAATGGAGCTAATCCATTGACGCATCGCCCGAACTGGATTGCAAGAATGCTTTGCTCAGATCCTACTTTTAGTGGAGATGTTTCTAAAGAGGAGAGGGTAGAATACTCTGAAGAAGAGTTTTTTCAAGACTGTATTCAAAACCTAAAAAAATTAGATTTAGTGTTGTTTATTGATGAGGATACTTTCAGTAGTGGAGTGCAGCATCTTTTTGATTCGCTGGGTATTCCATTCAATGAGCAAAGTATCCCGGTGTTGAATGTAACCAAGGCAAAAAAAATCCCTGAAGATGTTCTTCGGAAAATTAGAAAAAGAAATCAATTAGATATTCGAATATATGAATATGCAAAAAAACATTTTCCACTTCAAAACTATTTAAAAAAGCAAAAGAAAAAAAAACAATCTCTTGATAGCTTACAGGAAAAAATTAAGCCATCTCGATCGATTATTCATGATTTTGATCAACCGATGGTTGGGTCTAGTTGGCATCGAAGAGAAGATGTGGGACTTTCAACACTCCCATTTCAATATATCAGAGATAAAAGTGCGAGTATTGAGTTCAATGTCTTAGGGCAAACTGATTATCAGATGCATTTTTATGCAAGAGCGATTGCTCCAGATATTTATCCATCTGTTCAAGTGAATAAAATTAAGTTGCTGGTCAAAAGAAATACAGTAGAAAATTTTTCCAGATACAGCGTGTTTATTCCTAAATCTGTTGTAGGGGATGGCCACTTAAAAATAGAGTTCTGTGCGAACAAGAATTACGCAATGAATAAAAAGTATCCGCATGTTGATGATACGAGAAAACTTTCATATGCCCTGAATAGAATAGAACTCAATCCTTCGTCATTTAATGGAGAGTATAATGAAAACTAAGTGGTGGTTAGTTGTTGTTACTTTTTTATTTGCTGCATCTATACAGGCTAGAATGAAGTACGATAGAGTGAATTTTGTACATGTTCCCAAATGCGCCGGATCAACGATGCATATACTGTTAGTAAACAGGTTTCGTAAAAAGGATGAATATCCACAAAGAAGAATGCCTGATTTTTCTTTACAGGGCTTTGAAGATTCAGTTCCGATTAATCATAAATTGGTATCAGGGCATTTTCCACTTTGGTTTTTTGAAAGAAAGGATCCAACTTTTGATGAATCATTTACATTTACCATTCTTAGAGATCCAGTTGAGCGTGTTTTATCCCACTGTAGGTATTTAGCACAAACGAATCCAACTGCTAAAGCTGCTGATCCAGTGAGACATCGCCCTAATTGGATATGCAGAATGCTCTGCTCTGATCCTGATTTACAAGGGGAAGAGTTACTTGAAAATTGCAAACGAAATTTAGATAAATTCAATCTCATTCTTTTTATTGATGATAAAGAAGAATTCGATAAAGGGGTGTATTTGCTTTTTAAAAAGCTCAAATTACCGTACCGGAAGCCAAGAACACCAGTATTTAATGCTACTGTGAAAAAGCAAGTAGATGAAAAGATTATTAATATCGTAAAGAAACGAAATGACCTAGACATAAGGCTTTATGAGTATGCTAGAGCAAATTATCCTTTAGAAAAATATATGTAAAATATGTATCTTTGTAGGTTGACTCAATTTCTTTTTGTTGGAGCTCTTTACTTACTACATGTTCCTGTAAGTATATCAGCAAAAATTTATTTTCTACATATTCCCAAATGCATGGGTACCACAACTCACTGTATATTAGAGAAAAATTTTCATGAAAAAGAAATTTTTCCAATGAGAAAACTTCCAGAGTATGAATTTGACTCTCTAAACAATCAATATCTCAGAACAAATGCATATGGGCACTTCCCAAAGTGGTTTCATAAAAGCGATCTAGCCCTAAGTTTACATGCTATGTCTGAATATGATTCCTCAGTAGATAATTTCGAGCTTATCTCAGGTCACTTTCCTCTTTGGTTTTTAGAAAATATCGATAAGCAATTTGAAGAGGCATATTTATTCACAATTGTGAGAGATCCCATCGAAAGAGCCCTTTCTGAATATCGTTATTTTGTTAAAAACAACCCCTCCACACTCTTTACGCCTTTAGATGTTCCAGCAAATACGATGTGCAAACTGTTTTCGTCAGACCCCTTTTTAACAGGTAGTGAGTTGTTACAAAACTGCATCGAAAATGTAGCCAAATTTGACAGTATTCTTTTCCAGGAAGCAGAATCTTTTAAAGAAGATTTATTATCTATGATTGCATCTCTTGCTCTTGTCTACCGAGAAAAAAAGCTTCCAACTTTAAATATGACACTCAGAGAAGGTATTTCAGAAGATATAATTGAAAAATTAAAAGAAAAGCATTCTTTAGATATTTCGTTATACCAATATTTGAAAGAAAATGTTCAAAATACTTTTCCAAATTATACTCAAAGTAAACCATCGCTTTCATCACTACTTAAACCTCAAAAAGAGATTTTGTACACTTTTGATATGCCTATGAAAGGAAACTCATGGCATAGAAGAGAAAACACAGATACACCCTATCTCAATTATCAACACATTCGAGATATGAAGGGAAAAATTGTTTTCTCAGTTGAACCGAATATTGATTACACCCTGCAGTTTTGGGCAATGATGATGAAAGATGACATCAAACCATTTATTAGAGTAAATGGACGCACCCTTTATCCTAAAAGAAAGTCCCAAGAAGAATTTTCTCTTTATGAAGTAAATATTCCTAGAAAATTGCTCATTCCAAAAAATGAGAATAAGGCTCTGCTAGCCCTCAATTTTTGCGCTGACAGGAAATATGCTGTGAATGTACTTTATCCAGCCTGCACTGACACAAGAGAGCTTTCATTTGCATTAAACAAGATCCATATCTATCCCAAATCCACCTGATTGTTTTTTATTGCAACCGTTGCAACAATTCCTAGAAGTGAGATGCATACAAACAGAGTTGAGAGAGCGCAACATGTAGAATAAGTATTTTTAGTTTTGGAAGAAGGATTATTTGGGCTTCCAAACTCTATTTTTGTTTCTGGCGAACTTTTTGGTGGAGTAGATTTCTCTGGAGTAATTGGTCGTTTTCTAGTTGAACTGGGTGAAACGTTTATGTTTGAAGGTAATGAAAAATTATTAGTCAATATTGTAGCACGGGATGACCCTCTGAGCGATGGAGTCCAGCTAGAAGATTGCGCTGAAACTGCAGCATCTAAGGCTGTTTGCATTTTATTTGTAATTTTCTTGTTAGTTCTGTTTTGTTCTACTGTTTTTTTTGAATGATTCGGTGACCAAAGAGAAATTTGATTCATATCAATAACTGCAGTAGACCCTTCTTTTATCTTAGTACTAGGAAATTGTTGAACAAGAGCGAAATGTGAAACTACAAAAGTAGTTTTGTTTACTTCAGTTAACAAAGAATGTGTATTCTCTCCGGGTGGGGAAATAAGAATAGTGACTTCGCTTTCAACTAGAGTGGATAATTGCTTTTGGCACCTTTTCTGATACTTATCAAATGCTTCTGTGGAGCGCTTCATCACAAAATTAATCGTGGGATCATAACCTGTGCTGCGTAGGATTTCACTAAATTGATTTTTTGCAGGAAGCTTTGGAAAAGTGTAAGTGCGGTCTAAGAAAATCAAAATGCGAGGATTTACTGCAGCCATGCTATCTCCTATTAAAATTTTTAATAAGCATAGTTTTTTTTCTAAAATAAAGACAT
This sequence comes from Chlamydiota bacterium, assembly GCA_021772245.1. Taxonomy (GTDB): domain Bacteria; phylum Chlamydiota; class Chlamydiia; order Chlamydiales; family Simkaniaceae; genus JAJFMG01. The sequence goes on from JAJFMH010000095.1 coordinate 5,854, forward strand.
GAGTTTTTTGATTACTAACTAGTTTTGTATAAAATTAGCAGAGGTATGAAATCTTATTTTTCTCTATAATGGCGCCTTGTAAGGATTGCGTTTATGATTATTGTTGGTATTTTTTTAGAGGGAGATGTTTTTCAGATTGTAGGGGTTGACTCCTTGCAAACCATCGTCTTTACAAAATATGTGCCGTTTTTAGATAGCAATTTACCCATTCATATTCCTCATATTATTTCTGAATGTATTCCAGATCAAGCTTATCAAATCGCCACTTCACTTGAAGCAAGTGAGCTATTTATTACAAATATGCAATCCTCATTGAAGAGCAAAAGAGCGGTATTGAAGACTCTTCCTTTTCAGGTGGAGAATTTGATTCCTAAAAGACTAGACAACTTGGAAGTTTTTCCAAAAATTGAAAAAGTAAATGGGTCTTTTAATATTGACCTTTTTGTAATTAACCAAGATAGCGTCGATAAACACCTGCAATTTTTTGAAAAATTTGGAATCAATCCTCATCTTATTTACTCACAAGAGGGGGCATTTGCCTCTTTCGGAAAGAAATATTTCTCTAAAAGTGAGTCTTTCCTAAGTTTTTATTTAGGTTTTAGCAAAACAATCGTTACATCCTATATCGATAATAGATTTTCAACTTCGTACGAAATTGATATCGGCTTAAACGATTTTTTAGAGCATGTGCCAGGAAATAGTTTAGATGAAAAAAAAGAGCTCTTGCAAGATTGCCCCCTAAATGAAATTGATTCAAAAAGCTTCACAGATTTTATTGATACATATCTTAAAAAATTAGATCGCATTTTTTCAGACTACATTCGAAAAAAACAGGATTTGGACAGGCTTGATATGACCTTTATGGGTTATTGCAGCTCGATTAAAGGTTTAAAAGAGCACTTAGAATCAAAATTTGCATCAAAAATACAAATTTTAGGGAGTGAATCCTCAAAAGAAGAGCTTCAATTCGCTCCAGCTATAGGACTTTGTCTATCTGCATTGCAAGCAAAGGAGATTGCGCCGCAATTTCGAGAAAAGGAAAAAATTCATTCTTATCATATAAAAAAAATATCGCAAAAAATTGGAGCTACCATTGGGTGCTCCTTGCTCTTATTTGGGGTGACATTTTTTGGCCTTCAACATGTAGTGAATAAAAAAAGAAGTACTTTGCGCTTAGAGATTGCAAAATTTACAAAAAACTATCCGAGTATTTTTGAAGAGAAAGAACTGAGCCTTGAGGAAATTCAAGCAAAGCTTACCCGAGTAAAAGGGTATAAGCCATATTATAGTTCTCCTATTTTAGCATCAGATATGCTCGACTACCTGAGCACTCATCCGATTTTGAATAAAGAAAATACAAATTTTGAAATACATGACTTCAAGTACCTGTTGGTTTCATATCCATCATTAAAGAAACCAAATGACAAGTATAGAGTAAAACTACAGATTTCTTTTCACGCTGATAGTCCAACTCATGCTAAAGAATTCTATGATTATCTACTCAAAGAAGATCCAAGTGTAGATTCCAAACAAGAAATTAGTTTTAATAGGAGTGATCATGGGTATCAAGTTGCCTTTTTCCTTAAAGGATAAAAGCTTCTATTATTCCCTTCAAAAAAAATTGAAGGGACTCCGATTTACTTCTCTTATTCAAGAAAAATATTTCCCTTTTCTTGTGGGGGTAATTGCGCTTGTTCCAACTGCGCTTGCAATCACACACTTTGTAGGTATTTATCATCAAATCGAGAGTGACCACAACCAACTGAGTTTTTTTAAGCTGAAAGCCAAAAATGTTTCTCTTTTTGAAGAAAGAAAAAAAGAATTTTTAGACCAATTTCAGACTTGTGATAGGTATTATTTAGATAACACACTCTCAAAGCTCTCCTTTTTACAAGAAGAGGAAAAGACGCTGCGTCGCTTTATAAACCACAGCGCCTTTAAACAAAGCTCAGAAATGAATAGAAGACATCAGTTTATCACGGGAGACTTAAACAGGTTGCAATTTCATGAAATCAAACGCGAGGCAAATAAGGCCTTGGAGGAGACTCTGGAAAGGCAGCTTCGACCCGTTGAGATGAATGAAACAGATATCAAAAGAGTTCTATCCCTCATTGAGGGAATAGATGCCAAAGGTATATCAGAGACAGCAATGGCTTCAAGGCCTCAACTTCTTATTCGCTCTCTTCACATCTCTAAAAAGAAGATGGACCTTGGTAGGGAGGTGTATTTATTTTCGAGTGAACTAATCAAAAGAGTAATCCAAGAGAAAAAATAATTTATGAAAAAAGTCTTATTTTTATTACCCCTCATACTTGCGTGTAGTTGTCAAAATAGAACGATGAGCCAACTGGTGTGTGTGCAACTGACAGATAGAAATGGAATTAGTGAAACAATTAGTCAAAAGGATCGACTCATACAGCTGTCTAGCAATGATTTTTTGTCAGAGCAGCCGTATAAAGTAGTAAAACAAATTTTCTCTAAAGATAGTGAAGGAAAAACCCCCTCGAAATTAACTTCTTATCATGACAATGGCCAAATAAAACAATATCTCGAAGTAAAAAATGGAAGAGCTTTTGGTAAATATTTAGAGTGGTATCAAAATGGTGTATTAAAGTTAGAAGCTAATACCATTGAAGGAATTGGGGATCTTTCTCTTGACGCAGCGCTTGGTTGGATGTTTGATGATACCTCATTTGCATATGATGACAAGGGAAATATGATCGCTAGAGTTCCCTATAAAAAGGGCGTTATAGACGGCTTATGTACTTACTATGACGACCAAGGAAAGCAGATAAAAAGCATCGAGTATGTAAATGGCTATATGCATGGAGAGTATAAAGAGTTATATCCATCTGGTGAAATCAAGAAAATTACAAACTATGTTTTTGGTGAAAAGCAAGGTTTGTCTGAATTTTTCGGCAATGAAACTTGTCCTAAATACAACGAGCAGTATGAGAAAAATCGCTTGCATAGCGGTAGTTACTATGACTTAAAAGGCTCACTGATCAGTAGCGTTGATGATTACAATGGTTTTAAAGTGATTTATCAAGATGGTAAGTTAAGAAGACGTCTTGAAATAAAGAGTGGTAAAATCGAAGGTAAAATGACATGTTTTTTTGAAGATGGCTCCATTTCAAATACCTACTATATTGTAAATGGGGAAAAGCATGGCGAAGAGATACTTTATTACACGTCAAAAAAACCAAAAATGAGACTTGATTGGTACGAGGGAGAAATACATGGTCAAATCAATACCTGGTACTCAACTGGAGAAAATGAGTCTGAGCGGCAAATGTATCACAATGAAAAGCATGGTAAAAGCTTAGCCTTTTATGCAGATGGATCTATTATGCTTATTGAAGAATATGAAAATGAAAACCTGTATGAAGGAAGTTACTTCAAAAAAGGGAAAAAGGAACCCGTCTCATCGGTTGTACGTGGAGATGGAATTGCAACCATATATGACAAAGATGGAATCCTGCTTCAAAGAGTCAAATATGAAAAAGGAAAACCTGTAGATGACACCTGAGGAACTATTTGAGAAAAAAAAAGCTCTTCGCTCCTTTCTTTTGAAAAAAAGAGAGAATCTATCAAGTAGTAGAAGAAATCTAGCACATAAAGAGCTATTTGAAAGGTTGTCAGTAGAACTTTTTGTGTTTAAGAACGTTCTTTCATTTGTACCCTTTAGGGGAGAGATTGATCTTACAAAGATCAATCAAGTCCTCTGCACTGATGGAAAATTGCACCTGCCAAAAGTCTCTGAAGATAGTATTACTATTTATCAAATACGCTCTTTAGAAGGACTTAAAAAATCTTCTCTTGGCATTTATGAACCCTTAGAAACCCATGCAATAAAAAGTAATCCTGATTCGATAGATTGTATCCTTGTTCCAGCACTTGGCTTTGATAATAATTATCATAGACTTGGTTATGGAAAAGGGCATTATGATCGATTTTTAAAAGATTATAATGGAACAACTATTGGTATTGGATACAAGGAGCAGCTCTTCCATGACTTTTTACCGCTCGGAGACCATGATATTTCGCTAAATCGTCTTCTTTTATTCTGAGAGTGGATTTGCTGGTGATCTGGGCAGGTCACTCCCTTCCTGTGTGACACCTGGTATTTCGCGATCTTTCTTTTTAGGAAGAGGGCAAATTTTATCACCTTCAGATCCTTGCGCTGTTATGGTTGCTCCAGTTGGAACTTCGGTCCATATTCCATACTCTTTACCATTTGGGCATCTTAGAATTACAGTGTAGGGAGTTTGTGAGAATGTAGTTGCATTGTCATAACTGCTTTTCCAATCCATTTGATGCTGAGGAATGATTTCCATTGCCCCTAAATTTTGTCCGTCAGCAGAGAGGATGGTAGCATGCAATTTATAAGGGCTATCGTTATAAATTTGTAGATTAGTATATCCCTTGCAAAAAGAGAGAAGGGATGCAAATAAAGCGATGCAAATTGTTTTATTCATGTTACTTTTCCTCCACACTTGCATATTTGAAGTCGATTGAACCCATATTCGTAAGAACGACTCCTTTGACACTATCATCTTTAATATATTGCATGGAATGATTGCAGATAGGAATCACAGGCATTGCATCCATTAAGATACTTTCACATTCTTTTAAAAGGGTATCACGCTCCATTGGATCAGCTGTTTTCATTGATGCTTGGATCTTTTCCATGTAAGTTTGATCTTCCCAGTTCGTGTTATTAGAACCAGTCTCTTTGGTTTCAAAAGACTCCAAGAAAGTAATCGGATCATTATAATCTGCGATCCAATTCCCAAGAGCAAGTTCATACTGGCTTTTAGAAACTGCGCTAAAGTATACATTCATTTCAAGAGGCTGCAGTTTAACCCTTATTCCAAGAGTATCCATCCATTGCTGTTGAATAGCTTGACAAATCACCGCAGATGATTTTCTTGCAACGTATGTAAGAGTAATAGGTGGGAAGCTCTCTACTCTTAAGTTTTGCTCTTCAAGAACTTCTTCAAATAGAAGTCTAGCTTCCTTTTGATTTCCATCTTCGAAATGAGTCTGACTTTGATTCATAATGGCTGGGATAATCCCTGTCGCTATATAGCTGTTTTTTCGGATTACATGATCAACAAGTTCTTTTCGGTTGATGGCTAAAGCAAGTGCATTTCTAAATTTCTTTGAGCTAAGCTGTCCTTTTTCAACATTTACTCGAATCCAATCGGTGCCAAGGATTGGCTTAGATCGAATCATTCCCTTTTCAGCAAAACTTTCCATCGCATCCATAGGAATAGAAGAGAAGGGAGATCCTTCCCAGTTAAGATCTTTACTTAAAAAGAGTTTACAACCCGTTTCTGGATCTACCATACAAAGTTCAATTCCTTGTAACTTAACCTTTTTTTGATCCCAGTACTCCGGGTTTTTTTTAGCGATAATTTCGGAGTTATGTTGCCATGACTCCATTATAAAAGGGCCAGAGCTAGTATAAGTTTTTGCCTCTGCCGCCCAATTTGAATAGGCTTGGTCAGTTTTTGTATGTACCGGATAAAAAATGGGGTGATGCAGCATTTCAAGGAAATAGGGAACTGGTCTTTCTAGCTGAATAACTAGTGTGTTTTCATCTGGCGTCTTAATTCCTAGAAGGCTCGAGGGCAGCTTTCCAAGTTTAATTGCTTTTGCATTTTTAATTACATAGAGTTGAAAAGCGTTGTCTGATGGGAAGCTTGGTTGTAGACTTTTTTTCCATGTATTTGCAAAGTCATAGGATGTAATTTTATCACCCGTTGACCAGTTAGCATTTCTTAGATGAAAAGTATATGTTGTTAAGTCTTCTGATAGTTCATACTTCTCAGCTAGCGCTAAAGTAGTGTTACCATCCATACCTGGTCGAACTAAACCTTCCATAAAGATTTTTATCGTATTGATATCATTGAGACCGCGCGCCTTTCTAGGATCCAATTTTTGAGGTTCCATATGAAGATTCATTCGAATAGTTTGTCCTTTTGCAATATTATCCGTAGGAGATTTTCCACAACCCGGCAACATAAGTAGTAATGCAAAAGATGCGAGTAATTTTTGTGTGAATTTCATAGAAACGACTTTCCTTTTTGAAACATTTTTTTAATACTTATTAAATACTACTTGTGTTTTTACAGCTATTTTTTTGTTAAATAGTTGTTTTTTTTGAGATGGCTTACATGATACCGTTTTGCTTGCTACTTGGGAGATTATTATGAAAGGATTTGAGTTAAGTGAAACCGTTTGTGTTTTTAACACATTTGATTGGGATGTCATTCTAGATGGGGTTACAACATCATGTGGAGATATTACAGCGCAAATCTCTCAAAATGAAGTACTGGAGTGCCAGCTTCCTAAAGGGAGCTTTATTACAATTTTGAAAGAACTAGATGGTTTTTATGAAATTACCGCAAAGCAATATCCCTTCAATGCGCCACTCTATATTGAAAAAGGCACGGGCTTAGAACCTCCAATTCTTAGTCGATCGTCCTTAAAAGTAGACTTATCAAATTTTTTAGATTATCAGAAAAAAATACACGAGTTGCAACTTCCCTATTTATGGGGAGGTAACTCGATTGATCCGATTTCGTTTTTTAAAGGGAAATATTTCGTACACGGAATGGATTGTACGGGTAGAATATTTCAAAATAGTATGTTTCGCTACAACACCACTCAAGCTGTTTTTTTAGGTAAAAGTATTCCGGTTGCAAATAAAACCAAGCAAGAAATTATAGACTCTCTTTGTTCTGGAATGATTATTGTTTGGTCAAACTGTTTTGATGAATCTAATAAAAAATTACTAGATGGGCACTTGATGATCGCAGTTCAAGACGGGTATATTGTAGAATCATCAAATAAAAGAGGTAATGCCCTCTATAAAAGCGAAGAGTGTTTCGACAGTATTTTAAGTTCTATGGAGGGCGTTGATAGTTGGAAAGATACAGATTATGGGCTTAGATATGTGGTAAGAGATCCTTTCTTTCTGCATAGAAATCAAAAATCGTCTAGATCTTGATTTTTAAGCCTCTTGGAAAAAATCTTATGCAATCGATCTAGATTTTTTTCGGAGTCTACATTTGGTTTTGAGAACGTAGCCCCCCTTTTTCTTTTTCTTTGAAAGATCATCTCTAAAAAAGAGTCGATTGGCAGAGCTTTAGCTCCGAGCTCTTTACCCCTTTTACAAAGAAAATTATCGGAAGAGATGATGGTAATACGTTTGGGATTTGTAGAAATTTCTAGCATTTCTAAAATATATTTGTCAGCGCATAGGTTTTTTGGTGAGTAGATGACTTCTAAGTTAGAAAGTGAATATCTAGTTGGAAAAAAATCCTCTGCTCCTTTCCCACTATCAAACACTACGGTTACCGTTTTACAGTTCGCTGCAACACTTGTGAGAAGAAATGAAATGACCTCATCCCTACTCTCTTGAAGGGGGTCTATCTTTTCCTCAATTTGGAAAAGAAGATTGTACCCATCAATGATGTAGTGCACGGTATTCTAAAATGATGGATTCTAATGCAGTTTGTAATTTGTCCAGCGCTTTTCTCCGATGAGAAATACGATTTTTAGTATCATCTGAAAGCTCAGCAAAAGTTTTTCCATAGTCATGTTTCACAAAAAGTGAGTCATATCCAAATCCTTGTCCACCTCTTTCTTCCGTAAGTAGGGATCCCTCACATAACCCTTCAAAAGTTTTGCAGGTTGGAGTGAGTCCCTCTACATCTGGGGTGCATAATGCAACACAGCAGATGAAGTATGCGGATCTTTTGTAATCGGGAAGAGGTTTTAGTTTTTTGATGAGTTTTTTTCGATTGTCTTTATCAGTAGCTTGTTCACCAGCATACCTTGCACTATGAATCCCTGGCTTGTTATCAAGAGCTGGGACAATCAGTCCTGAGTCATCAGCGATAGTGACTATTTGCAATTTTTTTGCAGCGTCTTTTGCTTTGATTAAGGAATTTTCCGCAAAGGTTTTACCGTCTTCGATGGGTTGTACATAATCTGGAAAATCTCTCAGAGATAAAATATCAATTTCAGGATCATTTTTTAGCATCGTTTTATATTCGCGAAGCTTATGCAGGTTGGTTGTTGCTATCAATATTTTCATAAAGGGTTACTTTAATGCACTTGTAATGGATTCAACAGTATATTCATCTGACTGAATTGTTACTTTATCTCCCTTTTTTTTGCCAAGCATGCTTTTTGCAAGTTGAGATTGAAAAGAAAGAACATTAGTTTCAGGATCAGCGTCCCAGGGCCCTAAAATGCTATATTCAGTGCTATCGCCTTTCTCATTTTTAAAAAGAACTCGATTTCCGATTCCAATTACATCTGATTTAATATCTTCTGGTGTAATGATTCTTGCAATATTGAACATATCAGAGAGTAATTTAAGTTCACCTTGCAGTCGATCTCTCTTTTCAAGGGCTGCTTTAAATTCAGCGTTTTCTCTTAAATCACCATGAGCTCTTGCAACTTCAATTTCTTTTGCATTTTCAACGGTTTCAATTGTTCCGATTGTATGGATTCTTTCTTTAATCTTCTGATAACCCTTTTCTGTTGTCCATATCACTGGGGCTTCTGCTTCTGCTTCTTGGTATTTGCTTTGCAAATTTTTTAAAGATGGATGGACAAGCTCTGCTAGGGAGTGGAAAATTTTAATATCATGTTCAGTAAGTGATTGGCACTTGGTTGCAAGAAGTAGAAACTCATGTACCATATTATAATCAGATTTTTTGAATATATTTCGGACATTGCTATATCTTCCTTTTGTAATAAAAGTAAGAATTTTTTTAACCATATCTCGAAAGCCTGTTGCTCCCTCAATTTGAGAAAGTACAATTAATGTAGCTTCAAAGAATCGGTCTTTACCATTTTGATTGCTAAGAGGAACTTTTTCTTCTTTCATGATTTTTTGGAAGTACCACAGCAAGATTCCTGGTGCTCTGATTGGAGTTGAAAGCAGGTCAAAGAGTTTTTCTTCGATTTCTTTCTCTTTGCCGCTCGATAGTAATTGCGTTAGAATGTAGTCTCTAAGTGTATTTTGTTCAGTTCGAAGAAATAGGTTGATAAACACCTGCTGCCAGTCTTTTCTTCTTTTTCTTGTTTCAACTAAAACCCTTTTCTTAAAGGGGATAATATCAATCTCTCTTACTAAATCTTCAAGTGATGGAAGTTTTTCAATGATGTCACTGACAGGTGCATATTGTTTTTCTTGCATCAGATCTTGCAGAAAAAAGTGTAATTGAAGAGCTTGGGCATCGGTTAGCTCTAGCGTTGATAAAGAATCTTTTAATTTCTCTATAATTTCTTTTTTAAAGTCTTCGTTTTTAAGAGTTGGGGCAAAATCTCTCATATAAGAATAGAGAAGTTGGATTAATTCATTTGCACCTGTCAGCTTTTCTAAATCTGCTCTGAGTCGCTGTTCATGAGTAAATTTGTTTCTTCGAAGTGAAAAAGGTTTTTTAATGGAAGTTGGGGATTCAATCATTGTATCTTTTTTCATCTTTGATCGAGCCGTTTGCCACCATTTAAGCCAATCATCTTCAGGTATAACTAGTCCAAAAAGTTCTTCCTTGAAATCAGCCGCCGATAAGGGCCCTAAGTTTTTTAGCATAAGGTGGATAATGGAAAGGGGCTCTTTTTTTGCATCCGATTCAAGTTTATCAGGATCCCCAAAACGTCTGGCTAGAAAGTGATCACTCGAAACAGGGATAAGCATTTTGAAAGCATTTTTGAGAGAAAAATCTTTTTTACCGGAAACATAGTCAAATTCGAGTGTTAGTTGTTCACGTATAAGAGAAACATCCATGATTTCTCCAACGCCCCATCCGCCTGTATGGAAAACAAAATTTCCTTCTTTGAGATGATTTAAAAGCTCAACTCGACTGATTGCCCCTTGATAAGCATGTCTGTCCTGGAGACCTGCAAGTTTCATTTTTTCTTCAAAGTAGGGCTTGTCTCCGAATTTTTCTTTTAGATAACTGAAAATTTTTTCTGTGATTTCATGTGAGTTTGATGATTGGAGATCCGTAATTAAACGAAATATTTCATCTGTTGTATTAGAGGGCTCTAAATTTTCATATAGAATAAGAGATTGCTCGACATGTTTTCCAAATGGAATCGCCATTTCAGAGTCTTTTACACACTCTAAGATTTCCTTGAATTCCTCTTCATCGATTTCATCTCCCATGCAGTATTCTTCCCAAAGAGATAGAAATTTTGCATAATCTTGATTTTCAATATGGACTTTAAACTGCGTCAAGTAATTCATTTATGGATCCTTTTCATCTACTTAGAATAGACGTTTTTTATTATTTGAAAAAATTTCACACCTATTAAGAGGATGAGTATAGGATTTTTTCCGATTATCCGCAATTGCAGCAATTCTTACGTGTTTTAAAAAAGAAAAATTTGCAAAATGACGTCTTTTTAAATGATGAGATACTTAGATGGTCCATATTGCAATCAAAAAAGGGCTAGATATCCCCCTTCCGGGAAATGTAGTAGAACTTAGAGGAAATCTTAATACTTCTAATTCGCCGAAATACTTGGCTCTTGATTTAAGTTATTTGGTAAGTACCAAGTGCGCACTTTCTATCAAAGAAAACGATGAAGTTCTGCTTGGACAGCCACTCGCTTTTGATAAAGAATTGCCAGATAGAAAATTTGTGTCGCCCTGTCATGGGAAAGTAATTGAAATAAGGAGAGGGGAAAAAAGAAAGCTACAATCGATTATTATTGAAAAATTTGAGAATGAAAAGCAGGTGGAGGTAGAACCTTGTGACATCGATTCAGTTTCAAAAAAAGAAATACTTTCCCGATTTTTACAATATGGCATCTTTTCCTCTATTCGATCTCGGCCTTGTAATATTTTAGCACATCCCAGTGACAAAATAGATGCAATTTTTGTTAAAGCACTTGAGTCTGCTCCTTTTACTCCTAGCCCTGTTTTTGAAATTAAAGCGAATTTGAAATCATTTCAGTACGGTTTGCAGGTACTATCAAACCTTACTAAAAATGCACTTCATGTTGTTATGCATGAAGATGAGGTAATCTCATCTATTTCTGAATACGCCATTTTACATACTGCAAGTGGGCCGCATCCTATTGCTAACTCATCCATTCACATTGATAGAATAAATCCTATTGAGAAAGCAGATATGAGAGTATGGACACTATCAGCGCATGATGTCATATGTATTGGAAGCCTTTTTCATGATGGGAAGTTTCACACCACAAAAGTGGTAAATGTTGCTGGCATGGGAATTTTGGAAGATAAAAGAGGGTGTTATTTTACAAGAGTTGGATCGTCCATTGACTCTTTTACCTCTTTTCTCAAAGAAGAAGATCAATATAGAATCATTTCTGGAAACCCTCTTACTGGAACAGAGGTTACAAAGAATAGTTTTTTGGGAAAATTCGATACCGTTTTTTGCGCAATCAAAAGGCCTGATAAGAAAAATAAGCTATTCCACTTTTTACGTTTGGGTTCGAAGAGTTATAGCGCAACGAATACGTATTTTCAATCGAGCAATCCAAAATTTGATACATTGCTACATGGAGAAGTACGCCCTTTCATTGATGGCTCTATTTATAACAAGGTAATGCCGCTCTCTATTTCGGTAATGCATCTTATAAAAGCTATTCTTGCAAATGATTTTGAAAAAGCCGTTGAACTTGGTCTTTTGGAAGTGGATGTAGAGGATTTTGCTTTGCCAGAGTTTGTCTGTCCTTCAAAAATTCCACTTATGGATATAGCACGTTCTGGCTTGCAAAAATACACAGAAGACTACTTGCAAATTTGACGATTTTGCAATTATTTTTCGAGTCATTAATTTTTTTAATAATAGATTAATACGACCGAGTCGCTCATAATTTATTCCTATATGCAACTGACTTTGTTTTAATTGGAATGAAAAAAACACAGAAAATAAAATTCCTTGGGTGGATAAGCCTGTGTATTTTTTTTCTGCCTGACTCTTTATTTGCAAACACATTGCTGCATGATTTAGACCTTGTTTATCAAATCGATAAAGAGATCAACGATCACATTCCACTTCACTATAATAACTACCTAAGCGGTGGTTATATTAATATGCCATCAGCTAAAATGGCGGATGTTGGAATGGTGGCGCTTGGGGTTTCAGTGCCGTCGCCGTACTTAGTTTTTAGTGCAAATTTTCAAGCTTTTTCCTATGTAGAGCTATCGCTTAATTATCATATTTATCGGCACATCAAAGAAGCGAACTTTGGGCACCTTGGGTTTGGTGATGATGCAGATAGAGCGGCAAATATCAAATTAGCGATTCTTAAAAAGCAAGCTGGATGCGATTTTTTACCAGAAATTGCGATTGGCCTATCTGACTTTATTGGTTCTCAAAGATTTAAAGCTTTCTATGCTGTAATGACTAAAGAGTTTTTATCTGCCAATCTAGAACTGTCTCTTGGATACGGAAAAGATCGCATCAATGGTTTTTTTGGAGGCATTTCTTGGCTGCCATTTAGACAAAGTAAATGGGAAATGTTGCGTAGCCTAACATTGCTTGGGGAATATGATGCTTCCGATTATGAGAATAACCCATTTGAGCATCCCCTTGGCAGAGGGGTAACGAGTAGAATAAATCTGGGACTTTCTATTCGACCTTTTAAACAAATCGAATGCAACATTGCAAGAATACGGGGAGAGGATTGGAGCGGGTCTATCAATGCGAGATATAATTTTGGACAAACCGAGGGGTTATTCCCTAAAGTTCAAAATCCAAAGCCATACACAGCTCCTGTAAATAGTGAAAAAATTTCTAAAAAAAGACAGGAGCATGAACTTGCGCAAGAGTTCGCATTTGCATTTGAAGAGCAAGGACTTACGTTGCAAGATATATTTATATCTCTTTGCGACAGGAAAGAAAAGGTACTTCGACTTAAAATCATCAATATTCGGTATCGCGAGGAGTCAGATCTTCGCAATCGATTAGAAAGGATTTTATCTGCGCTTACGCCATCGAATGTACACAATGTTTGTGTGGTTGTAGAGTCAGATGGCCTTCCTGTATTTGAATATGTATTTGAGCGAGAAAATCTAGAGCTTTTTCGGGAAAAGAAAATAGGAAATTATGAGCTTTCCGTTCTTTCTCCCATGCAAGACCCCTCTCCAAAACCAAGTGTTTATGAAGGATACTCCATTTATCGAAGGAAAAAACCTGTATGGGTAATTACAGTAACTCCCAGACTGATCAGCTTTTTTGGATCAACAACGGGTAAGTATAAGTATAGTCTTGGCGCCGTTGGATCAGTTAGTGGTTACCTCTTTGATAGTGTGTATTATAATGTTGAACTTGGGTATTCGATAAAATCGAGTATTTCTGATGTGGGAGATAAAGATAAAGCAAACCCATCCAAACTCTTAAATGTGCGCTCTGATTTAGTTAGGTATTACCAGACGAATACTGTTGATATAGAAAAAGCTTATCTTCAAAAAGGGTTTCATATCAATAAAGGGCTCTTTTTCCGCTCTTCTCTTGGTTATTTTGAACCAGCATACGCCGGAATTGCAATGGAGGCCCTTTACTATCCTATTAAATCCAAGTTTGCTATAGGGCTTGAGGCGGCAACTGTTCTTAAAAGAAATTACGAAGGGTTTGGTTTTCAAAGAAAAATCAGAAAGGAAGATGAGAAAGTAAAGTTTCTTGGAACGCAGTATTTTTTAGATTTGTATTACATGTTTGATCCGTTAAATCTAGAGCTTAAAGTTAGCGCGGGGCAATTTCTTGCTAAAGATTTGGGAGCAAGATTTGAGCTTACAAAATATTATCCAAGTGGTATGCGTTTTTCCCTTTGGTACACAATTACAAATGGGGGGGACGTTGTTAATGGTGAAACCTACCATGACAAAGGGGTGGCTTTTTTAATGCCGCTCGATATTTTCTTAAAAAAGAGCTCAAAAACGATGCTTGGGTATGCCGTTTCCGCATGGCTTCGTGATGTTGGAGCAAGAGCGGAAACGGGAAAAAGACTGTATAACACCATTCAAAATGAGCGCTATAGTTATGAGTAACCTAATCTACACTCAATACTTTTACATTAAATTTTAGTGTTTTACCAGCAAGTGGATGATTGAAGTCGAGTGTAATTTTGCTGTCTCGAATCGCATCGATACGAACAAGAACATCACCATTTTCTTTATCAGGAACAACTAAAACCGCTCCTTCATAACGCATTTTTTCAGGTATGAGCTCTTCGCTAATTTCTTTAAAAGCTTCTGGGTTTTGAGCTCCATAAGCTTCATCTGGTTCTAAGATGACCTGTGTTTTCTCCCCAACTGATAGGCCATACAGGGCTTCTTCTAAACCGGGTAAAATTTGTTGTTTTCCACATCGATACGTTAATGGATCCTTTCCAATATTGGAATCCACTTGTGTATCATCTTGTAAAAAAATGCTATATTCGATCGATACCTGTTTTCCGTCAGATATCGCTTTTTTTTCTTGCCCCATTAGATGCCCCTGCCTTTGATGCCCTACTTATATGCCTATATTTTTTTTTGTATAGCGGGGCTCAGCGTTTAAGAATACATCTTTTTTTCAATCGCAAAAAATAATTTTCGAAGCTCTTTTCTATCAAAAAGATACAAAGATTTTTTTTTATAACAGGTCTAAAATTTGCGGGGCAGCATATGTAAAAATAAAAGATGCGCCAGCTCTTTTTATGCAGAGAAGCGATTCATAAAAGGTGGTTTTTGCATCTAAATAGCCCAATTTATCTGCAGCCATAACCATTGCATATTCTCCACCTACATGGTAGGCGCCAACTGGCAATAGTGTCCTTTCTTTTACTTTGCAAAGAATATCCAGATAAAAAAGAGCTGGTTTTACAAGAAGCATATCTGCGCCTTCTTCTTCATCTGTTTTAGTTTCTAAAAGGGCTTCATTTAAATTTGCAGGATTGAGCTGATATCCTTTTTTATCTCCCTTTGCTGGAGCAGAATCTAATGCGGATCGAAAAGGTGCATACAGTTTGGATGCAAATTTCGCGCTATACGATAAGATATTAACATCAAAGTAACCATGAATATCAAGCATTTGCCGAATCGCTTTGATTCGCCCATCCATCATATCGCTTGGCGCAATAATATCGACACCAGCATCTGCTAAGACAGTAGCTGCCCTGCAAAGAAGCTTAAGTGTTGGATCGTTTAAAACATTTCCATTTTCATCTATTACCCCGTCATGACCATGAGAGGTATACGGGTCTAGCGCAACGTCGCAAATCACGCATAACTTAGGAAGCGCTTTTTTTAAAGCTTTTACAGCATTTGGAATTAGCCCATTCTTATCAAAGGCAGAAGACCCCGTTTCATCTTTTTGTTTTGCATCTACTTTAGGAAAAAGAGCAATAGCGACGATTCCCTGTTTATAGAGAGCTTCAGCCTCTTTCACAAGTAAGTCTACTGAAAATCTAAAAACACCTGGCATCTTTTCAATTGCTTCCTTTTTGTTTGTGCCTTCAATTACAAAAATGGGAACTACAAAATCACTTGAGGTAAGTCTTGTCTCTTCTACAAGTGATCGGATTGCGCTTGTTTTTCTATTTCTTCTAAGTCTTTTAAATTCCATCCCAATGCCTACTTTAGTATTTGCATTAAGTTTGGAGTAGAGTGTTAGAAAATGGAAAGAGAATTTTTACTTTTAAACATTTCGGGAACTAAATCGAGTTAATAGGGATTGAAATTTAATCTCAGATCTAATCTGATTGTGATAGAGGTGTTAAATACCATTAAATCGAGAAAACGCGATTTAATGGTATGAAAAAAGAAGGTATAATATACCATCAAATCGAGAAAACATGATTTAATCTCAGTACACAACAAAAACAAACAATCGAAAAGGATGTCAGATTGACTATCTTATTTCAGGTAAAAAACACTCTATATATTTGCGAGATTACGTTCTCAAAAAATCCAATTGAGTTAGAATAGAAGAAAATTCCTAAGCATTTTTTCGGCCTATATTAATTCATATTGTTGAAGTTACTAAATCACTCCGAGAAAGAGACTATTTTGACTCAATCTTCGATTGGACATCACTGCTTTGAAATTACAGTTGAAGTGCCTTGATCACATCCAACCGCTCTGACAAACACCGCAAATTTTTTTTCCATTCTAAGAAAGATGATTCATCTTGAGGATATCGCATTGTGAATTCGTTTTGACTCATACTAAGAGTTTGAGTCAAATGAGTCAAAACAAAGTGTTTGAAACTTAAGGAGGCGATGAAACCAAACAGAATATCCAAAAAAATTGGATATTCTGAATAAAATATTTATTTTAATTGTACATTTCGTGGTTGGAAGGGCGGAATAAAGGAGCGAGGAAATTCGATGGATAGAGTTTTTTTGTTACTTACAATAAGGAGAGCTAGATATCAATGTAGGCTCTGCAAAATGAGCGATTGTTTTAAGAAGAGCATGTGGACAATAAGATGAGTGTGTGGATTCTCTTTAAAAAGAATAGATGCGTTACAAAAAAAGATGGGAGGAGTTATCCTTGAAATTGGTCTTCAAAAGGATCGGATTTATCTAAGTTAGGAGCGCTTAAATGGAAAGTTACGAAGAATTTACAGACAAACAAAAGAACCTGATTAGCCGATTTGTGACAAGTGCAGATAGCAATGTTTTTGCGCTAAGAAATCTTCCAGAAGTCATCAAAGGAGCTCTTTTTTCGAGGTATTCAAGATCTTCCTTGGGATTGCGATCTTTACTACTTAAAGAATTTATTTTGGGTGAAGAGACTCAGTTTGAAGCAATCACTGGCAACGAAGAGGAAAAGGAAAACGATCAATTGGTTGCGATCAAAAAAGCGCAAAGCTTTTATGATCGAATCTTAGATGGTTATGGTGATGATTCGATTGGAGAACTTGGCGGCGCTCACTTGGCTGCTGAAAATATTTCTATGATTGCAGCAAAAGAAATTGAAGACGCAAGAATCGGTGGATCCCCTCTTGAAAAATCTACAAGATATATCTACTTTGATCAGAAAGTAAATGGAGAATACCTTTTTTATAAAGAGCCTGTTTTAATGACATCTGCGTATCGCGATATTTATCTCAAAACTTGTCATGATCTGTTTGAAACTTATGGAAAATTAATTCCACCGCTTACTGAATTAATGGAAAAAAAGTTTCCAAAAGATGCGGAAATTTCTGCCGGCGCTTATAAAGCGGCCTTAAGGGCTAAAGTTCTTGATTGCCTAAGAGGGCTATTGCCCGCATCTGCAATGACAAATATGGGCGTCTTTGGAAATGGTAGATTTTTTGAAACGCTGATTCAAAAATTGCATTGTAATAATTTATCAGAGCTTCAAGATGTGGGTCGAAAAGCATCGGAAGAACTATCTAAAGTTATTCCTTCTTTTGTAAGAAGAGCAGAAGCGTCACATCGTCATCAAAAGACATTTGCTGAGTTTAAGGAAAAGATGACATCTAGTTTAAAAGGCTTTGCAAAAGAGATGCTTCCAAAACCTGATCATAAACCGGGCGCTAAAGTGTCGCTTCAAAGCTATGACCAAAATAGCATTTTGAAGCTTGCAAGTGGTCTTTTATTCCCACATTCAGACTTAGATATGAAGACCATTGAAGAAAAGGTCGCAAATTTTACTCCAGAAGAGATAGAGCAGATATTTGATGCAACCTGTCATCCAAGACACAACAGAAGACATAAATCACCAAGAGCGCTTGAACAAGTATTTTTTACTTTTGAAATTACAGCTGATTTTGGAATCTATCGTGATTTGCAACGACATCGGATGCTTACACAAGAGCGGCAATTACTTTCTTGTAACCATGGTTACTACGTTCCTGAAGATATAGTTGGAACAGATATGGAACAGCCATATATCGATGCCTTAGAAAATGCAAAAAAAATCTATGATGATATTCAGTCTGAGCTACCGGAGGAAGCGCAATACGTTGTTCCAATGGCTTATAACATCAGATGGTACTTTCATATTAATCTTCGAGCGCTGCAGTGGCTTTGTGAGCTTCGCTCTCAACCAGCAGGGCATCCAGCCTATCGTTTAGTTGCTCAAGAGATGGCAAAACAAGTGATAGACGCAGTGCCTGCCTTTGAGAGGTTTTTTAAGTTTGTAGATTTTGATGGGTATGAGCTTGGAAGACTTGGCCAAGAAATTCACAATGAAAACAAACAAAAAGCTAGGCAGTCATGAGCATTTCAAATGAATGCAAGGTAAACAAGGGAAGTGTAATTGGTGGCATGCTTCTGATTACCGGAAGTTGCATTGGAGCTGGAATGCTAGCGCTTCCAATACTTACCGGAATAGCAGGTCTCATCCCTTCTTTTTTGATGTTCCTCTTAGCATGGATATTCATGACAACCACGGCGCTATTACTTGTTGAGGTTAACAGCTGGTTTGGAAAACCTGTTAATTTGATTTCGATGGTAGGCCACTCTCTTGGAAAATGGGGAAAAGTGCTTTGTTGGATTTTATATCTTTTTTTGTTTTATGCTCTTTTAGTTGCATATACAAGCTTAAGTGGTAATCACGTATCTTCTTTTTTTGGACATGTTTTATCTATAAATTTGCCAGACTATATTGGTAGTATCTTTTTTGTGCTTCTTTTTGGAGGGTTTGTGTATCTTGGCACAAAACCTGTCGATCATTTAAATCGACTACTTATGTTTGGAAAAATTTTTGCTTTTGCTTTTTTGGTGCTACTTGGACTTCAGTTTATTAAGCCCGTAAACCTTGTGCACACTCAAGTGAAATATATCTTTTTTTCTCTTCCCATACTTGTAATATCTTTTGGATTTCATAATATGATTCCATGTTTGTGCACGTACTTAGACAATGACATGAAACGTGTGAAAAAATCGATCTGGGGAGGCTCACTTCTCACCCTTTTTATTTACATTATTTGGGAAGTAGTGGCCATTGGCGTGCTTCCTGTAAAGGGCACACATGGCATTATGGAAAGCTTTATGCAGGATGTTGATGCAGCTCAAGCGATAAGAGATTATTTGGGCTCAAACTTGGTGGGCGGCTTTGCGCAAGTTCTTGCTTTTTTTGCGATTTTAACATCTTTTTTAGCGCAGTCACTAAGTGTTGTGCATTTTCTTGGAGATGGACTTAAGATTAAAAGAAAAAAAAGAGAATCAATTATGCTTTGCGTGATAGCCTTAGCGCCGCCTCTTATTTTTTCTGTAATTAACCCCAATTTATTTTTCCAAGCTCTTGGATTTGCAGGGGGTATTTGCGCTGTGATCCTTTTTGGCGTATTTCCAGCTCTAATGGCATGGATCGGAAGGTACCACAAAAAACTTACCTCCGATACACAAGTGATTGGTGGAAAACTTCTTCTAATCGGCGTATTTTCTTTTGCGGTTTTTATTTTCTTTTATCAAATCACCCAAACTTTTGGACTATCTATTTTCCCAAAACCATAAGAGTTGCAAATGAATAAAGTTAGTCATTACCTAGGTGGTATATTACTTGTTGCTGGAACAACAATTGGAGCTGGAATGCTGGCTCTTCCAGTATCTACCGCCTTTATTGGTTTTGTGCCCTCTTTATTTGTATTTTTGATTTGTTATTTAGTGATGCTTGCAACTGCTAACTTCTTTTTAGATGTGAATATGCAATTTAAAGGAGAGGCGAATCTAATTTCTATGGCTCATAAAACCCTTGGTCTTTGGGGTCAAATTGTCAGTTGGATTTTTTATGTATTACTACTTTATTCCCTTTTAGCAGCATATATTTCAGCGTCTACTCCGGTGTTTGTAGATGCAATTACCTTTGTAACTTCTTGGAAACCACCAGAATATATTGCAGTGTTTTCTCTGCCGCTTATTTTTGGTGGATTTTTGTATTTGGGCACACTTGGTGTAGATATTATAAATCGCCTTCTAATGCTAGGACTTGTAGTTTCTTTTCTGTTATTAATAGCGCTACTTCCATCAAGTGTAGAGCCCACGCTGCTTACCCATTTTGATTTGGGCCCTATTTGGGTAGCGTTTCCCATTGTAATTACATCTTTTGGATATCATATTATTATTCCAAGTCTTACTTCTTATATGAATCATGATCGCAAACATCTAAAAAGAGTGCTTGTCTATGGAAGTTTACTACCACTTATAATCTACTTGATTTGGCAATGTTTAATTCTTGGCATCGTGCCACTTACTGGAAAACAAAGTCTTGTATCTGCATGGCAAAGTGGCCTCTCAGCCACAAGCCCACTTTCATACATAGTAAGCTCCAAGTTAATTAAGCTTGGTGCAAACTTCTTTACCTTTTTTGCAATCGTGACCTCTTTTTTAGGTGTGGCGCTTTCTTTATCAGATTTCTTGAAAGATGGCCTACGTTTAAAAAAAGGAACCAAAGGCAAACTACTTGCAATAGCTTTGACTTTTGTGCCGCCATTAGCTTTTGTACTCGCATATAAAAGAGGGTTTATTATTGCTTTGCAATATGCAGGGGCGTTTGTCGCGATTTTACTTATTTTTTTGCCAGCTATTATGGCATGGCATTTAAAGGCTCCTGCAGTTTACCAAAAGCTCAAGACAAAAGTATTTTTAACTTTTATAATGCTATTTGCTCTTTTCATTGTTGTGCTTGTGTTTATGACGGAGAAAGGGATGTTTAAAGAGCTGATAGCCCCCTACCTAGGATCGTAAATGTTTACCCTAGAGTCAGAATTTTCTCCCTGCGGCGATCAACCAAAAGCGATTGAAGCCCTTTCAAAAGGGGTTTTAGATGGTAGAAAATCACAAGTATTACTCGGTGTTACAGGTTCTGGAAAAACCTATACCATGGCAAACATTATCAAAAATGTTAAAAAGCCAGCTCTTATTTTAGCTCATAATAAAACGCTCGCAGCGCAGCTTTATCAAGAGTTTAAATCCTTTTTTCCAAACAATGCAGTAGAGTATTTTGTATCTTACTATGACTATTATCAACCTGAGGCGTATCTAGCTCGAACAGATACATATATTGAAAAGGATCTATCGATAAACGAACATATCGAGAAGCTTCGCTTAAGCGCTACAAGATCACTACTTGAGCGAGACGATGTCATCATCGTCTCTTCCGTATCATGCATCTATGGTTTAGGGATGCCAGATTATTACGATAAGATGAAACTTACACTTGAGCTTGGAGAAAATTATCGAAGAGATGATGTGCTTTTTCACTTAGTAGAGCTTCATTACAAACGCAATGATTTTGATCTCGCAAGATCTGCTTTTCGAGTGAGGGGGGATGTCATAGATATTGTTCCGGCCTATGAAGAAGATATGGCTTATCGGATCGAGTTTTTTGGTGATGAAGTAGAAAGGTTAAGTATCATCGATCCACTCACAAATAAAGTCTTAGAGCGTATTAAGAAAGTTGTTATTTACCCAGGCTCTCACCACGTAACTCCTGAAGATGTGCGTATGCATGCGCTCGATACGATTAAAGATGAGCTTGATGAAAGAATGACCTACTTTGAAAAAGAAAATAAGCTGATAGAGCGGCAGCGCATAGAAGAGAGAACCAAATACGATCTCGAAATGATCAAGGAGATGGGGTTTTGTAAAGGCGTTGAAAATTATTCTCGCCATTTTGGAGATAGACTTCCAGGATCGCCTCCTGCTTGTTTAATGAACTATTTTAAAGAGGATTTTCTCCTTTTTGTAGATGAATCTCATCAAACTCTTCCCCAAGTTCACGCCATGTATAATGGAGATCGCGCAAGAAAGAATTCCCTTATTGAGTTTGGATTTAGGCTCCCATCTGCCTATGACAATAGACCTCTTAAATTCGAAGAATTTCACTCTTCGATCAAACAAGTCATCTATGTCTCTGCAACGCCCGGCGAATATGAAGTAAATGAGTCTGGTGGGGAAGTTGTCCAACAGATCATTCGACCAACCGGATTACTTGATCCCATTATTGAGGTAAAACCTGCTACAGACCAAGTTGATGACTGTTTAGAAGAAATTCGTCAAGAAATAGAAAAAGGTAATCGCGTTCTTGTGACCACACTTACTAAAAAGCTCTCCGAAGATCTTTCTAGGTATCTAGAAGATATTGGCGTTAAAGCCAAATATCTTCATTCAGATATTGATACGCTCGAGCGAATACAAATTATAAGTGATCTGCGCGTTGGTAAATTTGATGTGCTTGTCGGAATTAATTTACTAAGAGAGGGTTTAGATATTCCAGAGGTTGCTCTTGTTGCTATTTTAGATGCTGATAAAGAAGGGTTTTTGCGAAGCGCGACAGCCCTTACGCAAACATGCGGAAGAGCTGCTCGAAATGTAAATGGACGCGTAATTATGTACGCAGACAAAATTACTAAATCAATGCAGATGGCGATTGATACTACAAAACAAAGAAGAGAGATTCAAGATGCCTATAATAAAAAGCATGGCATTACACCTAAATCGATTAAGAAAAAAGTATCAGAAGATCTCACAGAAACCTTTGTAGGTGCGAAACTCACAGAAGAAGAAAAAAAATCAAAGCAGAAACGATTTAAATCAGCCAAAGAACTCGCTGACAAAATCAAAGAATGTGAAGCGCTAATGAGACAGTCTGCCCAAGATTATGATTTTGAAGAGGCTGCCAAGTACAGAGATCTTATGCGTTACTACTCAGATCTGCAACTTTTAGAAGATAATCCCAAGTGACAACGCATATCCGAACTAAAAAAAGAATACTTGGAAGTGTATCTTTGTTTGGGTCGAAAGTAGTTTCCTTTCTAATGCAACTGGGGTTTACCGCCTATTTTGCAAGAAGCTTTAGCCTAGATCACTTTGGGATATGGGCGCTACTATCTTCCTTTGTTTTTATTTGTACAACGCTCGATCTTGGATTTTTAGGAAGTGGTCTGCGTAATCCATTTACAAATGAAACGGACAATGAAGAAAAGAGAAAGCAATTTTTTTCTGTATTTTACATCTCTTGTATAGCGTATTTACTTTTTTTGATCATTGCCACTTTTGCAGTGCCGCAATTCCCCTGGAAGGAAAGCTTCCATATTGAATCTCTATCGAACCAACAGGTATCATCCTTGTTTTTACTTGTAGCTGTCAGCGTATTAATTCGGCTGCCGTTTACTCTTTCATCAAGTGTGTTTTTTGCAGATGAGCAGACGCACCTGAAAGGTATATTTGATATGGTAGAGTCGGCCATAATTGGGGTGTCCCTTTTGCTTTGCATAGCTATGCAATGTAGTTTTATGCAATCTGTTACAATCTACTTTACAGCTTTTGCAATCGGGCCTATTTTTTCTTTTGCATTTCTTCTTCGAGATAGAAATTGGAAATTGGGTTGGGTGTCTTTTACGACTATGAAGGCAACGCTTCGCGTCATTGGAAAAGACAGCTTTTATCTCTTTGTTATAAATATGGCAGCTGTTTGTCTTTTTGCATTGTTTCCTTTTTTAGTAGCTAGCATGTCAACGATAAGGCAAGCGGGGGAGTTTTCTCTTTTGTTAAAGTTGTATACATTACTGCTTGGCATTCACTATCCACTTATTTTGCCACTTTGGCCGTCTATTGCTCATGCCAGAAAAGAAAACCAAACAAAGTGGATACGTAAAGAGGTTATTCGTACAATGCTTTTTACAGGACTGCTATTTGGACTCGGAGGAGGTATTGTAACCATTTTTCATAGGGAGCTTATCTTTCTTTGGTCTGGGGTTCAGGTTTCTTTTTTTCCAATAGCATTTACGCTTTACCTCTGGGTATTTATTTTGGGTTTAGTAAACACATTGACGCAGGTTTTATTTGCCTATAGTCAATTTTTGACGCAAGCAGTATATTACTCTTTTGCAGCGCTTAATATTCTATTTCTCAAAATTTTAATCGGAAATATTAATGAAATTAAGGTTGTTATTCTTTTAGCAACGCTTGGAATAATTCCACTTTTTATTTTTCAAATGCAAAAAACAAAAAAAATTTCCTAAGACTGCAGTTTGAGATCAGTTTACTTGATTAATTTATGGTTAGATGTTGCAGATTTTTAGTCAGCAATTTAACAAAAAAATTTTATTATAAAATATTTAATGCTACCTTGAAAAAAAAAAGTAGTTTATATTAAGTGTCGCGCTTTGAAATATTGTAAATGGTTAATGGTTCTGGCTTTTGCAAATGCAATGGCAACAGATTTTGTATGGGATAATGCAAGTGGGGGAGATTGGGATATAGCCACAAATTGGGATTTAGATTCTGGATTTCCCAACGCTAATACTGATGAAGCCACAATCGATATTGATACATCATCTGATGTGACAGTAACAGGGACTAGAACAATTAGGCAATTACACTTAGATAACGCAGGTGGCACAATCCTATCAGGAGTTGGGCAACTTAATATCTTTTTAGATAACTCTCATACTCCCCAAATCGATGTTACAAGTATCAATGGTGATGGTGACCATACGATTGGTGTGGATATAGAAGTACAAGCTGCAGCTCGTGATTTTCAAATTACAAACGACTCGGCAGGTAGGCTTACTATTTCGTCTGTTATTTCGTCTACAGGTAGTGGTTTTGGAGCTTTTGGAGTAGACGGTCCAGGGACAATTGAATTTTCTGGAATTAATACTTACACAACTGGAAATGGAGGTGGTGGAGATTTTATTATAGGAACAAATACAGGCGCTGTAGTTGAATTAAACGCAACGGGTGGCTTAGCAATTCCTAACTTGGGGATGGGGTCTGAAGACATTAGTTTAGATAATGACAGTACGCTGCGACTTCTACAGTCGGATCAGATTGGAACTCAAAATAGCCTACAATTTAATTCTGGTGGTATCTTTGATTTAAATGGGTTTGATCAAACTATTTCCGATGTAACCTTTTCTTCTTCCTCAGGTACTCAAAGTATTACAACTGGCGCTGGTACTTTGCGAGCAACCAATTTTATTATATCAGGATCTCAACCAGTTTCTATTACTGGAAATTTATCAATGTATGCTAGTGATTCTGTCATATCGGTTACTGATGTCGGTCTAATGATTGAAAATATAAATATTGAAGGGGACTCTTGCGCTATATTCCTTGACACATCTACAGCTGAGATTACAGGCGTTCTTTCTTCAACAGGAACTATAGATTTTGGAGTTTCGGGCTCTGAACTTGCCGATAGTCTTACTTTGAGTGGAGCATCTGCAAATACGTATTCAGGAGCATTTATAGTCCAAGATGCTCAGCTGGATCTAAATAAAGTAGGTGTGGTTGCAATTACGGGAGATTTAACTGTAATTTCAGGCCCAAGCACAATAACTGTGTTGCAAAGTGGGCAGTTTGGTGGGTCATCTGCAACAGGTACAGTTTCAATGCAAGATGCAGATGTCATTTTTGATATTTCTTCAACAGCTTCTGGAGAAACTATTGGCGCTCTAGATTATAGAGAAGGAACACTCACTCAAGGGGGAATGACACTTTCTTTAGCAACAACTGGAACCAATGCTCTTACCATGAGAGATACCACAATATCAGGACCTATTAGCATTATTAGTGCATCCGGAGGGGGAGTAAGTTTTGATGATAGTGATGACGGTACAGCGATTATTTCAGGGGCTTTCGATCTTGGAACAATAGTTCGAGACTTTGATATTGATAATGGATCAGCATCTACTGATATGCGTATTACAAGTGTAATTTCAGGAACCGGTGGAGGAATAAATTTAACGGGAGCTGGAACGTTAGAACTTATGGGATCGGCAAGTAATACCTTTACAGGTAATGTTACAGCAGGTGCTGGTACTTTGATTTTAGACAATAGCTCTGGAACAGTTATTCTAGGCGAGCTTGTTATATCTGGTGGGACTGTGACAACTCCTAACTCATCACAAACACTTGGATCTCTTAATTTTCAAAGTGGGACACTTACCCAATCGGGTAATGCACTTAACCTAGATTCTACTGGAACCAATGCTCTTACTATGAGAGGTGTTACCATTTCAGATGGAATAAATCTTACGGGAGCATCTGGTGGTGGCGTTTTTTATGATAGTAATTCTGGCTCTTCCACAACAGCAACCATCTCTGGAGATTTAGATATTGGATCAGCTATTCGCGCATTTAATATTGAGTCTGGTGCAAGCGCTACTGACATGGAAATATCTGGAGTTATTTCAGGAACAGGTGGCATTGCAAAATCAGGCGCTGGTCTTTTAGAGTTAAACGGCTCGGCGTCTAATACCTATTCGGGTACTACATCAGTGAGTGCTGGTACCTTAGCGCTTAATATGTCATCGGGTGATGCGTTTGCATCTACAACA
>JAJFMH010000096.1 GCA_021772245.1 Chlamydiota bacterium
TAAATTTAAAGGTTATAACGCTAAATTTCCCAATTAGGAGTTTTTTTTATGGCGGTAAAGTATGGCAAATTTGAACTGCCAACTCAAATTAAGATTGATGAGAATAATAAGTCTGAAACATTTATGCGTTTCATTGCTGAGCCCTTCGAAAGAGGTTTTGCTCATACAATTGGGAATGCATTAAGAAGAGTATTACTTACTTCTTTAGAGGCACCATCTATTATTTCTATTAAAATGGAAGGTGTGTCTCATGAGTATATGGCTGTAGAAGGCATTATTGAGGATATGACAACTGTGATACTCAATTTTAAGGAAGCTCTACTCAGAAAGCTGCCTACAGAAGAAAATAATGATACAAGATCTCCCAGAATAGTTTCTAAGCTTCTGGATGTCACTGCTGAGATGATTGAAAAATCTGGTGGTCAGTACGTCGTTACCTTAAAGGATGTAGTTGGCAACTCTGATTTTGATTTGGTTAATCCAGATTTACTTCTTTTCAGAGTTACTAAGCCATTTACATCCAAAGTCGATTTAAAGATTGCTACTGGAAGAGGATATGTCCCATCTGAACGACATGAGATTACTGACAAAGTTGTTGATGAGATTGTAATAGACTCCTGTTTTTCTCCAGTTACAATGGTAAATTATTTTGTTGAAAACACAAGAGTTGGCCAAGATACAGATTTTGATAGACTTGTTTTGGATGTTTCTACAGATGGAAGAATTACTCCTGAAGAAGCGCTAAATTTTGCTACACAAATCGTTGTTGCTCACATGAAGGTTTTTGATGAGCTTTATCATGAACCTATCACTTTTGAGCAGGAAGAGGTTGTAGAAAACTCTGATAGAGATCAGCTTCTTGCTAAATTGTCACTTAAGATTAATGAAATTGAGCTGTCAGTTCGTTCTACTAATTGCCTTTCTCAGGCAAATGTTGCTACGATTGCAGAACTTGTAATTATGCCGGAATCTGAAATGTTACGATTTAGAAATTTTGGTAAGAAATCTCTTAATGAGATTAAAGCTAAGTTGCATGAGATGGAACTTCATTTAGGTATGGACTTGAGCAGATATGGCATTACACGTGATAATGTTGGTCAAATTATAGAAGACTATCAGGCTGAAAGAGCAGCTGCTGAAGTAAAATCTTAAAAACGAATTCATATTAGGACAAAATAATGAGACACGCTAAAAGAACATTTAAGATAGGCAGGACATCTTCGCATAGAAGATGTATGATTGCGAATATGTTAAAGTCACTTATTGAACATGAAAAAATTGTGACATCAGTGACAAAAGCAAAAGAGCTTAGACGTCATGCTGATAAAATGATCACACTTGCAAAGAAAGGTGATTTGGCAAGTCGGAGACGAGCGATTTCAGCGATGATGATTTCGTTTAATCCGTTAACTCCAAAGGAAGCAAGAGAAGCTAAGTCTGGTGACATTTCTTCTTACAATGCAGATAGAAAAGTAATTAAGAAGCTTTTCGAAGAGTTATGTGAGCGCTATAAGGATAGACAAGGTGGTTACACAAGAATCATCAAGACTGCAAAAAGACAAGGCGATAGCTCTTTACAATGTGTGATTGAGTATATTTAATACTCACTATTCTTTCAAAAGGCCATCAATGAATGATGGCCTTTTTTATTTTCTTTACTTTCAAATTTTTCTTTTCTATTCTGCACTTTAGAAGAATGTTAGAAATTTAATTAAGCCTCTTATTATAAGTGACTTTTAATTGTTTTGATAAAGCGGCTATAAGGTAGGAATAAGATGAGAAAGGCAAGAGTAGCAATAAACGGTTTTGGAAGAATAGGACGCTCTGTTCTCAGGCTTTTATTTGAAGGAGAAATGCAATTTGATATTATCGCAATTAACGATTTGTCTACTCCTGAGAATTTGGCATATTTACTTCAGTATGATTCCGTACATGGAAGATTTTCAAAAAGCGTTGAAGTCAGGGGTAACAATCTTGTTGTGGATGGGAAGTCGATTCAAATTCACGCAGAAAAAGATCCGAAAAATCTCCCGTGGAAGGCCCTTGAGATTGATTTCGTAATTGAGTCAACAGGGCTTTTTACAACTATGGAAGGATCTTCGAAGCATCTAGAGGCTGGCGCAAAATCTGTAGTAATATCTGCACCTGGAAAGGATGGTATCCCTATCTTTGTAATGGGTGTAAATCATGATCTATATGATCCGAAAAAGGATCATATTGTTTCTAATGCATCATGTACTACTAATTGCTTAGCACCACTCACAAAAGTGCTAGTAGATCATTTTGGAATTGAGGAAGCACTTATGACAACAGTGCATTCGATGACTGCAACACAAGCACTTCAAGATGGCCCCTCTCACAAGGATAGAAGAGGTGGAAGAGCTGCTTCTATAAATATTGTTCCATCATCTACTGGCGCAGCTAAAGCTGTTGCAAAATGTTTGCCAGCCGTTGAGGGTAAGCTCACTGGTATGGCATTTAGAGTGCCAACAATTGATGTTTCTGTAGTTGATTTAACGGTAAGGCTGACTAAATCGACGACTTATGATAAGATATGTGAAGTGATCAAGTCAGAGGCAAATCATAATTTGAAAGGAATACTTGAGTATACTGAAGAAGAAGTTGTATCCTCTGATTTCATAGGCAATAAGGCATCCTGTATATTTGATAAGGGAGCTGGAATTGCATTGAATGATCATTTTTTTAAACTTATTGCTTGGTACGATAACGAAATTGGATATTCTTCTCGTCTTATTGACTTGATTCTATACATGGCATCCAAAAAATAATTATCTGTACTCCGCAAATACTGCAAACGTATATGCTTTGCATCCGATAAATACATACAAAGGTTAACCCTGTGAATTTTACAAGAGAACCCATCATTGAGACAATTATTACTCCTAAAAGTGGATATAGACTTGTTGTTAGAAATACAAAAAGTGAAAAAACAGAAGAGTTTTCTGTTGATGCGCTTGAAGTCGTAACTTTTGGAAAATCCTATTTTTACAGATCACTTGAGAAGCCAAGAGCGTTTTTGCTTCCTGTTTCTGACTATGAAGTATTAGAAGCAAAAGAGGTGAGAGTGTCCTTGAAAAAGGCTACTATTGAGAAATCAATCAAGATATCTGGAAGAAAGACAACAAAACTTCGTTCATCGAATGACGAAGAAGAAAGACCCGCCGCCCAACAGCAAAAGACTACAGAGACTTCTCAAAAAGAAGAACCAGTTTCGAAGGAAGATATAGCCAAGGAGAAAAAAACTTCTCCTAAGAAAAAAAAGCCAAGGCGAAAAAGAGCTGTAGACTCTAAAGAAACTGATGAGCGAGCTATGCAGGAAGAAATGCATAAGCAGCAAATGGATGAAGAAGATAATTCAGATAAGTTAGAAGCCCAAGTAACCCGCAAAGATGAAAAATTTAAGGGTAAGAAGAATGATTATTCTGCTATGAAACCGCTCATTCCACCACCTCCTGGGCTTATTTCTGATAAAATGCCAAAAAAGCCCGCAAAAGAGGAATCAAAAGGGGCTGACTCTATTGATGAGAAACTAGCTTCAGACCCGCATTTAGATTCTGCGATTTCAGATAAACCTACAGCCCCAATAGATGAGATTGAAAGTAATCCTATAGACGCAATTATGGATAATGAAATCAATGGAGTCACAGATGATGGCGCTGAAGTTTCAACGCCTGATACTTCAGAAGAATCTATCCAAGAGTTATTCTCCGATGATGGAAATAACTTTTTTCTCTAAAGTATAATCTCCCTCTTGAATCTTAAACCACTAAAGAAGTAATATCTGTAGTGGTTTTTTTCTGCTCGGATGGTGGAATTGGTAGACACAAGGGACTTAAAATCCCTTGACCTTCGGGTCGTGCAGGTTCGATTCCTGTTCCGAGCATCTTACTTTAACTCACAGGAGATTTAAAAAGGTCTCTGTGTGTTTTACCTGCATTTCATGAACTTTTTGTTCAGTTAAATACGATAACTGCCTGATATGTGGGGCTAGTTTCTGTCTTGAAGTATAAAAACAGCATAAGGATCTTTTTCAGAGGTTGCAATGCGAGTGATTAATCCTTCCTGGACCATTTTGGCGAGTTTTGTTCTGGTTGCGCGACCTGAAATTCGCCATAATTTTGCTGCATGTTGAGTTTGTATGGTTTTATGTTCTTCTAAATAGTTTATTAGTTTTTCTTCATCATTCGAGAGGCGCATTTTCTCTTGTTTTAAAGAGAAAATAATAGAACGAAAATGGTTTCCTTGTTCTTCAAAAATGGGTGGTTTTAGACCTTTTTTTTGACATATTTCCCGAATTCTACGCAATCCAGACCCCCACTGTTCAATCAAGTGCAATTCCCTAAATACTCTTCCTATAACGTGGTTTCTTAAACGAGAATATCCAGATAAAGCTTTTTTCATTGTTTGTCCGTAAGGCAGGCCTCCTGGATTTGTAATTTCGATACGATCACTGAATATTGCTATTTGGATATGACTTCCTTTAAGAGAATAATCAGTATGGACAAGTGCATTAATGACTAATTCTCTGATCGCTTCTGGAGGGTACTCAGGTATGTTTACTCTTCTCACGTTCCCAATGACAGCCTCTTTTCGGGTGTTTTTTTCTATAAATGTAATTATTTCGTTAATTGCTGAAGGTAATGGTGAATCTATATCGATAAAGTCAATGATCTTTTCTTTTGTTTTACTTTGAAAGTAAGCACATCGTATGATGGAATCAGGGTAAATGAAAGTATGTTCATTGCTAAAGAGTAATATTCCTCCAATTGTTGGCATCTTCTTTCCAAAATGATCTGTATAAATTCCTAACATATGGCATTGTTTAGAAGTAGGTTTTTTCTTTACCTTTTCAAAAACTGTTTTGAGATAATTTTCGTTAATATCTCCTTTTATTGAGGGCAGCTCGTCAAAGGTTGTATTTGTTGCTAATAACTTTAGTGAGTGTAAAATTTCAGCGTCTGCTTTTCTGTTTGTAGATCCAAAACGTATGAAAACACCGTCCTCTAAACTATATTTGTTTAGATAATAAGGCCCCGCTACGTGTGGAACTCGGGTGATTATTAATTGTTTGTTTCTATAAGAACAGATTTCTATATCCGGTATAATTAATGGAGAGATGCTATCAGATATGGCATTGGCTAGCTTCTCTTCATCCTTTAGGGGATCAGAAACACCAACTATATCTTTGCTTTTATCTTTGATGCCGATAATAATATTACCACCAGATGTATTTGCAAAGGCGACTATTGATTTTAAGATGCTTTTGAGATTGTCTGTATTTTCTTTGAATTCGAGAGTTTTTCCCTCATTTCTTCTTAAAAAATTTTCTATCATAAACCCTCTTTTACTCGGAATTTAGCACGGAAGAACTCGGAAGTCAAGAACTTCCGAGTAGAAAAGACGCTTCAAGAATTAAAAATAATAATTCATCCTATTGGTAAAAAAAAAAGAGCATTTTGGTTTACAGCGCTATAAATGTTTCTGGCCCAATTATAGCCTAATTATCGCCCAATTATTGATCATAAGCTACTATTAATAAATTGGTTGCCAGTGGTGTATAAAGTGAGGTTTTATGCAGTGTCATGCTTCAATTTAAGATGAATTTTGTAAGACACCTCTTTATTCCGAAAAAAAGAGTGTTCAAGGAGTAGGTGAAGATATTAAAGGGATTGCCGTTTCAAATGAATTCATTTGTAGTTCTTTAGTATGGGTATTATTCCACCTATCAATACCTATATAATGGGTGCAATACCTATTTAAGAAAAAATTTTAATAAGTATAAAATTTCAGTGTCTGTTTTTCTGTTGGTAGATCCTAATCATATGAAAACACCATCTCCTAAACTATACTTGGTTAGATAATAAGGTTCCGCTACCTGTGGAACGCTGATGATTAATAATTTGGTTATTTCTATAAGTACAGATCTCTATATCCGATATAATGAATTTGGGGGTTTTCCCCATGTCCTCGTAACATTTCTATCTTAAACCCTCTTTCACTCGGAAGTTAGCTCGGAAGAGCTCGGAAGTCAAAAACTTCCGAGTAAAAAGATACTTCAAGATATGAAAAAAGATGTTTAAGGGGTAGAAGAAGATACAAAGGAGCGTTAAAGGGGCGTTTTGATGGGCTGATGCCCCTTTAAAAGTCCCTTTATCTGCTATATCGAGTAACTATATGAGTCTTATTTAGGGAAAATGTTCCAATTTGTGACAACACCAACTAAAAAGCACTCAAACCAACTAAAAAACTAGGGCATTAATCGGTTATTTACAACTGGTTCACAGTGTAGTACAGTGTGGGTAGTTTTAGTTGAGAATAGGAAACATAAGACTTAAAATCCCTTGACCTTCGGGTCGTGCAGGTTCGATTCCTGTTCCGAGCAT
>JAJFMH010000097.1 GCA_021772245.1 Chlamydiota bacterium
GCAAGTACACGAACTTTTGATATTGAAAATGGAACCGCATCAACTGATATGGAGTTATCAGGTGTTGTAAGTGGATCAGCTGGAATTACGAAGACAAGCGCTGGAGCGCTCCAACTTTCAGGTAACTCATCGAATACCTTTGCTGGTGATACAACCGTATCAGCTGGAACTTTAAATTTGAATAAGACAGGTGCAACAGCCATAGTAGGTGATGCAATTATTGGTGGAACTGGAACATTATCTGTGACACAAACAGGGCAGTTTGGTGGCGCCTCATCTACAAGTGATGTTCGAATTAACGCAGCAGGCGCAACATTTGATATTTCTGGTGCAAATGAATCCCTTGGTTCATTAGATTTTAGAGCAGGAACTTATTTCCCAGGTGGTAATACCTTAACACTTGTTACAACAAATACCAACGCGTTGACTCTTCGAGATGTGACTCTTACAGGACCTGTTGTTTTATCTGGCGCGTCTGGTGGTGGCGTAAGATTTGATAGCACAAATGATGGAACTGGAACAATTACAGCGAATTTAGAACTTGGAGCGGTTGATCGGACTTTTGATGTAGAGGCTGGAGCTGCCTCTACTGATTTAGAAGTCATGGGAGAAATCTCAGGAAGCGGTGGTGTGAATAAGACAAATACGGGTGTCATGGAAATTACAGGCGCGGCGTCAAATACATACACCGGTAGTACAACAGTTAGCGACGGTACTTTGCTTTTATCTAAAACATCTGGAGATGCCATCAGCGGTCTTGTTGTAAATGTGACAGGTGGAACGCTGCAGTTAGGCGCATCTGATCAAATTAATTCAGCAGCAGATGTAACGGTATCCGCTGGAACATTCGATATGCAAACAAATGATGAAGAAGTTGCAACTCTTAGCATTACATCTGGAACTTTTGCATCGAGTGGATCTCCCACTTTGACACTCAACGGAACATCTGCAAGTGTTCTTAATATTCGTGATAATACGATAGATGCTGATTTGATGATCACCGGCGCATCAGGTGGAGGCATTACCTTTAATAGTGCAGATAATGGTACGGCGTTGCTTTCAGGTACAATTGCGCTTGGTCCCATAAATAGAGCATTTACAATTGGAAATGGAACAGCTGCAGTAGATACAAATGCAACCGGTGTAATTTCAGGTGCTGGTGGAATAAGTAAAATGGGAAGTGGGTTGCTTTTAGTAAGCGGAGTTGCACCAAATACTTATACGGGCCCAACAAATGTTTCTGCTGGAACGCTAGCACTTGGAAAATCACCGAGTGTGGTTGCTGTGAGCAGCTCTATTGTAAATCTTACTGGTGGTGAGATTAGAACAGATGCGATTGAACAATTTAATCCAGTGACAGCTTTTACGATTTCATCAGGAACACTTACGCAGAGTGGAAATGACCAAATTATGGGAAGTTTTACGCATACAGGGGGAACTGTATCGCAAGGCGGCGCAGATCTAACACTTTCTTCGACTGGAACCGCTTTAAATATTCGGGATCTAACAATTAATTCCGTTATATTATCGGGAGCATCAGGGGGAGCCGTTGTATACAGTAGTGGAAATGGTGGAACAGCAACTATCAATAATATTGATTTAGGAGCTGTGGATAGAACATTTACGATCGCTTCAGGCCCAGAAGATTTTGATATGGTACTTGGCTCTGGTACAGGAGCAGCAGGGCTGATTAAAGAAGGACCTGGAACACTTCGACTTACAGGTGTGCATACCTATGGTGGGAGTGTTGCCTTAAATACTGGGACAATGAAAATCGATGGAACTTTTAGCGCTGATACTTTAGCTGTTGCACCAGGAGCATTGCTTGATGGAACAGGGACAGTTACTGCAGATACGACAGTAACAGGTACTGTTAGACCAGGAGGCTCGATTGGAACAATTGTTTTAGTTGGAGACCAAGTATTTGCTTCAGGTTCCAGTTTAGAAATCGAGTTTAGTCCAACAGATTCTGACCTTTTAGATATTGTTGGATCTCTTACAATTGCAAGTAATACAACACTCGCT
Organism: Chlamydiota bacterium; assembly: GCA_021772245.1. GTDB lineage: Bacteria > Chlamydiota > Chlamydiia > Chlamydiales > Simkaniaceae > JAJFMG01. The sequence continues at coordinate 2,026 of JAJFMH010000097.1, forward strand.
CTTTTCCCAGAAATAGGTAATTATCCAGCATCTATTTCCTTTCCAATCGTTCAAACAACAGGTGGGATTACAGGATCATTTACGAATATTACAAGTACGAATCCATTCTTTGTTGGAGCTGTTACCCAAACAGCCACAAGTATTATAATTGAAATTAATACTCTTTCATTTGCAGAGGTAATACAAGGCGGCAATGCTGGAAGAGTAGCAGTTTGTTTTGATGAAATAGATGCTGCGCCTGGATCTGATTTTGAAATGATTAAAGAGGGGATGATGGATCTTCCAGAGTCTGCCATACGAAGAGCTTTTGATCAAATGCAGCCATCTATGCTTAAAGGTTTAGCTTTGTCTCAAGAGAACAATACTTTCCATATGAGAGCAAATGTGGATAAAAGAGCAAAAATTTTAACATTGCATTCATGTGATGATCCCAAAAAACCAACTGGATTTAGTCTTTGGGGAAATATAGAAGGTGATGTTTATAATCAAAAAGCACGAGCTGCAAATCCAGGATTTTTAACAAAAACAGGATCACTTGCTATTGGTTTTGATTATGAAGGCTCTCAAAATTACATCGTTGGAATAAGTCTTGGATATAGCTACTCCGATGTAGACTTTAAAGAAAAAAGAGGAGAAGGGGATATCAACAGCGGATACGCTACAATTTATGGTGGATACGCATGTGATAACTTCTTTGTAAATGGTTCGATTCTAGGTGGGCTTAATCGCTATCATGAAGAGCGAAACATTAAAACCATGATTGCAACAACAGGTGGAATTTCAGGTGGAACAACAGAGCTTAACCGCACTGCAAAAGGTAACTTTAATGGTGGTGAAGTACTCGGACATGTAGCAACTGGTTATGCTCTTCGAGCAGCTGACTTTACATGTACTCCTTTTGGATCTTTAGATTATCTCTATATTCACCAACAAGGCTTTAGTGAAACCGGAGCTAAAAGTTTAAATTTAAAAGTTGATTCTTCGAATTATGATATGTTTCGATCAGAACTGGGAGCATTCTTTTCATATCTCTTAAAGAAACAAGGTGGCAATGTTCTTTTCGATACTAAATTTGCATGGGTGTGGGAAGAGCGGTTTGAAGGAAAAACCTATACATCAGGATTCAAAGATTTTGACTGCAGGTTCAATACGAAGGGTATGAACCCAGATCGAGCGATCTTTGCAACCGGGGCGTATCTGACATATATTAGTAAAAATGAAAAGTGGTATTTCACAGCGGGCTATGATGCGCAAATAGCAAATCGCTTATTTGATCAGGATGTATTCTTCCAAGGTCTTGTAAGATTCTAAGATAAGGGCTTTCATATGCATGCATATGAAAGCCTAATAAATATTATTGCTTTGCTGAAGAGTAGCTAGGCTTCCCATTGAACTCATAGAGATTTTCTGATTTGATAATATCTATGCCTTGCTCTGTAAGAGTGGCGTAGAGACTAGCAATTTCCTTTTGAGTACATTTCCCTTTAGGGAAATAGCGGCATCGCCACTGGTCTATGCAGAATGTTTCTTTGAGCCCATTTGGATAAATGGTAGCTCCTCGATTAGAAATCATCTCTAATTCAAAATCACCTGTTTGACAACTTAACATTTTTTTAGTGAATTCTTCGGCAGCTTTACTAGATGCAACATAGATATCTGTGCCTACAAGTTCTCGGGTCTCCTTAGATTCTGAAGATTGATGAGAGTGAGAGTGACTTTTATTTTGTTTAGTATAGGCTGCTTTTTTTAATTGGGAAGGCTCTTGCCCCATACGATCAATAATTGCCTCGGCAAATTCTTTAGTACCGACCTTTTGTTTACTTTTATCCGTATGGATATCGTAGGTATGTACACCATCTTCGATGGTTTTTAGAAGGGCGTTATGCATTTTAGTGGCCGCCTCTAATTGATTGAGATGTAAAAGCATAAGTACAGAACCAAGGATGAGTCCTGTTGGATTTGCCATGTTTTGACCCGCGCGTCTTGGCGCAGAGCCATGGATAGCCTCAAACATAGCGCCATGCTCTCCAATATTTGCAGAGCCTGCAAGGCCTACAGAGCCGCTAATTTGAGCTGCTACGTCTGAAAGAATGTCACCGTATAGGTTAGGAAGAACAACCACATCAAAAGCCTCTGGTGTGTCTGCAAGTTTTGCAGCTCCAATATCTACGATCCAGTGTTCAGATTCAATATCTGGATACTCTTTAGCGATTTCTTCATATACTTTATGAAACAGGCCATCGGAGAGTTTCATAATGTTGTCTTTTGTAAAGCAAGTGACTTTTTTTCGGTTATTTGCTTTAGCATACTCAAAAGCGTAACGAACAATTTTTTCAGTTCCAGGTCGAGAGATAAGTTTTATAGAATGGCAAACGTCCTGAGTTTGTCGATATTCAATGCCACTATAGAGGTCTTCCTCATTTTCACGGATAATAACAACATCCATGCTAGGATGCTTAGTCTTAATGAAGGGAGAATAAGATATGCAGGGACGAACATTGGCATAGAGGCCAAAGGCTGTTCGAATTGTGACATTTAAGCTTTTAAAGCCGCCACCCTGGGGTGTTGTAATAGGAGCTTTTAAAAAAGCATCGGTGTTTCTTAAGATGTCCCATGTATCTGGAGAAAAACCTGTTTTATGCCCCTTGAGGTACATTTTTTCTCCAATTTCAACGGTTTGGATATCTAAGTTAGCGCCGGAGGCTTTGAGTACCTTTAAGGTAGCATCCATGATTTCTGGGCCAATTCCGTCACCATGTGCTACTGCAATCTTTGTTTTTGACATGTTTTCTCCATGATCTAAGCTTTCATCTAAAATCGAATTTCTATATGATTCTGTTCTTGGAATCAAGTAAAATCAACACTCATTTTTTTGTGGAAAAACAAGTTACAACCTCACTTTTAGATCAGCATAAAGATAATCTGACATATTTTTTCGATCACCTTGATTTTGATCATGCTAAAAAAATATTTATTGAGCTTATCAAAGTGGGGGGAAGACTCGTTTTTACAGGTGTTGGTAAAAGTGGATTTGTAGCAGAGAAGATTGCTAAATCTTTGGTTTCCATCGGTGTTGACAGTAGTTACCTATGTCCATTAAATGCACTTCATGGAGACATGGGTAATATTCACTCTTCTGATGTTCTTATTTGTCTAAGCAAAAGTGGAGAAACATCCGATCTTTTAACACTTGTAACTTATTTAAAGAAAAGAAGGGTAAGAATTTTTTCTTGGATTTCTCAAGAAGATTCAGCCTTAAAGAAACTATCCGACCATTATGTTTTGCTTCCCATGAAAAGAGAGCTTTGCCCTTTTAATTTAGTGCCAACAACCTCTTCGTCTATTCAGATGGTTTTTGGAGATTTATTAGTCGCAACATTTATGGAAGAAAGCAATTTTCAAGTGGATGTATTTGCGAGAAATCATCCATCAGGTGCGATTGGGAAATTAACTCATACTACCGTTAAAGACTTGATGTTGACTGGGAGTTCTCTTCCTATATGCTTGCCAGATGCTAAATTATCAGATGCCATGAAAACACTCTCAGAAAAAAAATGTGGGTGTATACTGATTATTGAGAAAGATTTGGAGTTAAAGGGAGTGTTTTCTGATGGAGATTTGCGAAGAGGTATCGCAAAAGAGGGGGATGCACTATTGAAAACCTCTATGATAGATCTCATGCAATCATCTTTTACAACAGTGTCTAAAGAAACCCTTTGCTATGAGGCTTTATTATTAATGGAGCGTGACCCTTCTAAAAAAATCTATTTTTTACCTGTTCTTGAGGATAAAAAACTTGTGGGTTTAATTTGTATGCATGACCTAGTAGCGCTCGAAATCAAAAAGTAATTCAATTTTCTGAAAGGTTCAAAGCAAAAATTCGCAATTAAAACTTCGTTTTTTTAAATGTAAAGCCATTTCTTTCAGGTTTAATTTATATAATTGTAAATACTTAGGTAAAAAATAATAATTTATTTTCTGTGGAATTTATATAATTGCATTTTGATCTTTTAAATCAGTTGAGAAAAATGCATATGCCGGCGTACTCTATCTTCTTTTAATTTATGAATAATCCTTTGAAATAAGGAATATCGACTATGATACTTCAAAGCATTCCCCATCTCATACTTCTGACGGTTTTTTCCCTTGGATATTTGATAATTATTTTTGAGCATGTTGCTAAGGTGAATAAGGCTGCTGTTGCACTTCTGTTAGCTGTGCTATGTTGGCTTATCTTTTTTATGGGTGAGGGGCAATCGATTGAAAAAAGCTCTACTTTTTTATCGATCCGATTAAGTGATGTTTCCCAAATTCTTTTCTTTCTGCTTGGTGCAATGACACTCGTTGAACTAATAGATTCTCATAAGGGATTTAATACAGTCATTGAAAAACTGCATACAAACTCGAAAAGAAATTTACTTCTTTTAATCTCTGTCATTTCATTTTTGCTATCTGCAATTTTAGATAATTTAACCACAACAATCTTGATGGTGACGCTACTTCGAAAGCTAATACCAAAGCGAAAGGATCGGTTTATCTTTTGCTGTATGGTTGTGATTGCCTCAAATGCAGGTGGAGCATGGACGCCTATTGGTGACGTAACGACAACTATGCTCTGGATTAATGGGCAAATATCAACTCTTGTAGTTATGAAAGAGATATTTCTTCCGAGTGTAATTTGTATGATTGTACCCCTCATATGGTTTTCTGTTGAACTTAGAGGGCAGTATTTTGAGACAGAGAGTCGTTTTAAAGCAGGCGCTTTAGAACCGAATGCGCATCTAATATTCACCCTCGGAATTTTATGTTTTATTTTTGTTCCAATTTTTAAAGCGCTTACTGGAATGCCACCTTACATGGGTATGCTTATATCCGTTGCAGTTCTTTGGCTTGTTACAGACATACTTCATCATCGATTCGAGCACAGATCACATCTGAGAATCCCCCATATTTTGACTAAGATTGATGTGTCGAGTATTTTGTTTTTCCTTGGAATATTACTCAGTATCGAAGCAATTGAGGCGACAGGAATGCTCACAAGTCTCGCGCAGTTTGTGGATTCGAAAATTCATTCCCATGCAGTGATTGCAACCCTGCTTGGTATTCTTTCTGCGATCATTGATAACGTCCCACTCGTTGCAGCAAGTATGGGAATGTATGACTTGTCTTCGTATCCTATGGATTCAAGTTTGTGGCTTATGATTGCATATGCAGCAGGTACAGGTGGTAGTATTCTAATTATTGGGTCTTCGGCAGGCGTGGCTTTAATGGGCATGGAGAAGGTGGATTTTATTGCTTACATGAAAAAAGCATCTATTCCAGCGTTCCTGGGATTTCTGCTTGGAATGCTCGCGTATGTGTATGTTTTTTAGTAAACAAACTATTTTAATTAGTTTTTTTTCAAAAAGCTAAGAAAAAAATTGCAGTAAATGTTTTTCATGCTGTATTGTTTAATATTCCTTCAAGAGAAGACGCTCATAAAACAGCAAATCGATCGAAGTGAAAAAGCAAATCCAAAGATGATTTGCAAATGTTATTTGACAACGTAAAAGAAGTGATAAGACAGACAATAAAAGAGGTTTGAGCGATTAGCATTTATGCTAATTGCCCCTAGTCAATAT
>JAJFMH010000098.1 GCA_021772245.1 Chlamydiota bacterium
ATCGTATGCAGTATTTTTTCAATAAGTATCAACGTATTGAAAAAATCTTTAAGTATGACAAAAGCAACTTAGAGACCCCCCTATTCGAAGAACATTTTTATTGGGGAGATGAAGAGACTAACAAAGGCTTTTTACACGCTAAATACATTATGGAAAATGGCGTTGAAATCTACCGTAAATCTTTTAAGTATGATGAATGCGGCAACGTTGTAGAAGATGTTGTAGAAGGCAATCTTACAGGAGAAAGACGTGCTCATCATAAAGCCATTACAAAGTACACCTACCACTCCGTTGGAAACTTAAATCTAATCTCTTCAAAAACACTGCCAAATGGTTTGAAAATAAGCTATAACCATCATGGAGAATCAAACCTACTTCGCTCTATCCTTACATCCTACGAAGGGAAAATCCTCCATAGGAAATTTTTCCAATATGATGATGACTGTATTCTTATCAAAGAAATTGAAGATGATGGCAATACACCTAATCTATCCGATATTGATAATGTCACCGAGAGAAAAATTAAGTGTATCCATCCAAAAAAAGAACACCCTTGCATTAACTTCCCAGAAATCATTGAAGAAAGGTATTTAGATCCTAAAACATCCCAAGAGCAACTGAGTGCAAAAATTGTCTTACACTATAACGATCGCTGCAAAATCTCTCAAAAAGACATTTATGATGCAAGTAACACCCACCGATACTCTCTTTTTTACAAGTATGATTATCGGGATCGATTAATCGAAGAAACAGATGCTATGGGCAATGTTTCCCATATAACCTATGATGAAAACAATAACCCCATTAAAAAAGACACAAGCAATGAAGATTTTACTGTTGAAAATACATTCGATAATATTAACCGTCTAATTCAAACCAAACAAGTATCAACAGAGCAAACCCATTCCACTCAATATGAATATAACGTTCTAAGTCAAAAAACAAAGACCATCAATCTTCATCAAAATGAAACGCTTCACTGTTATGATTCTTATGGAAAAGAATGTCAACTCATACACCCACCTATTAGATCTCTAAGCTCTACGCCTATAAATCCAACTACCTCGCAAATCCATAATTATAAAGGCAAGGTTATTCAATCAACCGATGCTTATGGAAACATCACTAAAAAAGAGTATACCGCATGCGGTATGCTCACCAAAATCATACATCCAGATGATCGAGTAGAGTCCTTTTATTATAACATAGATAATACCCTTAAAGAGACTGTGAGTATTTGCCAAACAAGAACTTGCTATGAGTATGATCTTTTTGGGAATGTCATTTCTAAAAAGATCATAACACCAGGTGGCAGGCTCTATTTAGAAGAAAAATTCCAATACAGTGCTTTTCATCTTTTGCAAAAGCAAGACGCTTGTGGTCTTATCACCAAATATGTTTACGACGGCCTTGGCAGAATTATCAAAGAAGAAATTACCGGTAAAAGACCTCACATTACCCTCACCTCTTATGATCCTCTTGGAAGAGCAAATATCATCACGCATACAGATGGCAACCTCATCCGCAAGAACACAAAAACTTTCGACTTATTAGACCGAGTTCTTAGCGAAATAGAGGAAGATAGCGAAGAGGCTTATTCCATCAAAACTTTTACCTATGATGCATTTGGTAATCAAGTAGAGCAAAATCTTGCAGCAGATGCAGGCACCCAAACTGAAATCTATGCTTTTGACTCCTTCAAAAGAGCAACAACTCATACAGATGCAGAAGGAATTTCTTCAACAACTTCCTATAACGACAGTTTTTCAAATGAACTCGGCCAGTTTGTTTTACAAGAAACAAACATCTCCCCAATGGGGCTACAAGTAATTACAACCTATGATGCTCTTAAACAAGTGTCTTCGAAAGAGATGTTAGATTCTAGTAAAAATCTTCTCTCAAGAGAAGATTTTTACTATGACGGTAGTGGTAATCTAATTCATCAAACCAACACTTGTTTTAATCTAGATGGATCTAAAAAACAAACAAGAGTTGAGTACGAGTATAATTTCAAAAAGCAAGTCACCAAACAAACAGAAGGAATTGAAAACCCTAAAGTCACTTTGTATTCCTATGATGCCTTTTGGAACTTGCACTATATTTTAAAGCCAAGTGGTATCAAGACAATATTTTCCTATGACTTCTTAGGAAGAATGCAGGGTAAGGGCACCTCAGATCAACTAACACGTTACGTGTTATTCTATGATAAAAAAAATCGAATTACTGAAATCAAAGATCTCATAAACCAATCTTCTACATGTAGGAAATATGATCATTACGGGAATCTCAAAAAGGAGACTTTCCAAAATGGTCTCACTATTCAAAGTGTTTATGACAGCTTTCATCGCATAAAAAGCATTCAATATCCAGATACAACAAAATCCCAATATGTCTATGATGCATATCACTTAAAGACCGTTCGAAGAAAAACAAAAAACCATAAATACTCCCATCAATATTACTACACGTTAAATCACCTTCCAACTCTTGAAAAACTCCCACTTTCACTTGGGTATATTTCTCATACCTACGACGTTAAAGACCGAGAGACTACTCTAAAGTCCCCCTTTTACACCTTTGCGATAACAGGCTTCGATTTGCACGGCAATGTTACCTCCCATACAAATTCCTTAGAGGACGAACCTTCCAGTTTCGCCTATAATATTCTGAGTCAACTAACCTCAGAAGATGGCTCTATTTCACATACCTATCAAAATGATGCGCTTCATAATCGCCTCTCGCTAGATAATAACCCTTGCTCGGTAAATGACCTCAATGAATTAGAATCAACGAATGATACAACGTATACGTATGATGCAGATGGAAATCTCATCTCTCAATCTAACCCAGATATACAGTATAAGTATGATCAGCTAGATCGTCTCACTGAGATTACATCTCAAGATCAAAAGGTAAAATATACATACGATGGATTTGATCGTAGAATGACTCGCAAATCCTATACCCTTACCGATAATACTTGGATAGAAGACACCTACCAGAAGTTCTTCTACGATCATCAAAACGAGATAGGAACTTGCAACGCAGATGACACAATCCGAGAGCTTCGAGTACTTGGACTTGGTAAAGGAGCAGAGATTGGAGCCGCAATAGCTCTTGAACTAAACGGCAAGCTCTATATCCCCTTGCATGATCCCTATGGCAATGTCATTGCCACCATAGATCCAAACACTAAGACTATTGAGGAAACCTACCAGTACTCAGCTTATGGGGAAACTCTCTACCCAAGCTCTCTTAATCCATGGCTTTATCAATCTAAACGCCTTGAGCCTCTCTGTGAGTACTATTGTTTTGGAAGAAGATTCTATGATCCTAAAACGGCTCGTTGGATCACAAAAGATCCCAAAGGATACAAAGAAGGCCCTAATCTCTATCAGTTCCTACATTCTAATCCATTCCTTCACTATGACCTGTATGGATTGAGCATAATTGGTGACTCTAAAGACAGAAATTATGGCATGGGAGACCAACCCTTTTCTTTTATCTACGAAATCAATCCTCAAAATACACTTAGTTATCGTGAAATAGTTTTCAACAACGGTATTAACACCACTCTTATAGAAAATCATGGAATGGCAAGTAGGCTATCTTCGCTTCTTGGAAACGTCAAAGTAACCAGTGTATATAACCAAACGCAGCACTGCTCTGACTTTATTAGAACTATGGCTGAAAAATGTGGTTATAGATCCAAAAGCGTTAAAATACTTGGCAACTTTCTTATCGAAAAAACGATGGCAGGAAAAACAATCGATATTTTCGCGCACAGTGAAGGGGTATTACAATTACAACTGTCACTAGAGATGGTATATAAGGTAAACCCTGACCTACTTGATCAGATAAACATCTATGCCTTTGGGCCAGCAGAAATCATTACAAAAGAATTTGGAAAAGAAGTTCTCAACTTTATTTCTAAAAATGATATGGTATCAATTACTGCTGCTAAGTATATTTCGTCTAAAACCTTTAACAATAGCATTCCAAACTTGAGGCCCACAATGTTTCCAAGATTAGATAAATCTATGTTTCGTCTTTCTCAAAAAAACCCTAAGTGGGATCTTGCTTTAAACGAAGGTTCTCTTAAACTCTTGGAACCAAACTCGTGGAACTTCTTTAAAGAACATTCTTTTATGGGTGATACTTATCAAAAACAACTTAAGGAAATTTGCTTAACCAAATTGGAAAGTGGAAACTATGAGTATGAATAATTTCCAATCATCAATTTTCTTTTTGATTTTTAATATTATAACTATGGGCTTTCTTGTAGCTTCTTCAATAACCGAGGAATCAATATATTGCTCTTTATCTGAAAAAGTCGTAAATGAAATCTTACAAAAAACTGATTCCAAACTTCCAATCTCTTATAGTGGAGGTGGTGGACAATATCTAAGCCAAATCAATAAGCTTATTTTTTATTATACCTCACAAACTCCTTTTACTGTTGAAAGTGCGAGGAAAAATTATTTGGAAGCTACTTCTATAATTTTAGAAACTATTAATAGAGATAAAAAAATCCGACCCTATCTTTGTGAGTATCCTTTTACAATAGACAATATCCGCCTTTCAATAAGTTATTGGCCCAAGAGTAACAAGCCAGAGGGTATAAGTTCTCATGTGATGTATAGTAATAAAAATATTATTTACCAAACAAAGAACTGGGAAAATGGAGAAGTAATTTTTCGATTAACAGAAAACTTCGAGGAAGTCTATAATTAAATCGATTATATTAGTCCTTTATGTCTGATTTTGATTTTGCTAGTTCTCTTAAGAACCACACTAAGACTACAGCCCTAAATTTTATTTTAAATGGCATCTGCTGTCTCAACTTGGGTTGCTAGGTGCTTTGAAATAAAGGGTATATTAACCTCTCTGAGTTATCAACTAATTTTCCTGCAATCAAATCAGCTTTTCTCACTCTTGAGAAGTGCAAGGTTGTTTCGTTTAAAAATGATGTGTATCAAGTACCCTCCTCCCCCCTATCTCAGCGTAGTTTTCGCATTTAATTGAACAAAGGAGTTCAATGAAGAAGTCGACGTACTAACAAGCAATGGTCTAAACGTCTATGAATCTAATGAAACCAAGGTTTTAGAGCTATACAAAGAATTCTATAAAGCTTTAAAACCTGACGGCACTCTAATTAGTGGTTTACTCACCTACCCTCCAATCTTTCCAGATAAAACAGAGTGGGTTTAGATGAAATAAGTGAAGAAGACGTGTTCATGTCTGAAATTGTCTATATCTGAAATTGTATATAAAGACGTTCTAGATCTCCAATTCTGGAATTTCAGAACTTCAGAGGAAATAGTTGTAGAATTCAAAAAGGCTGGATTTAAAGAAGTCTCGCTTATCTACGATAAATACAAAACCTTTCCTACAGTTATTGCGTCAAAGTAGGCTTGTTTATTCATCTTCAACGAGAGATAGATATCCATCTGGACCAGGCATTAGAAGTCTGTCTTCATTTGTGGAATACTCTCCAATAATTTCATCAAGCATTTCAATTGTAACCTGCGCATCACTTAAGATGTTTTCTGAAAAATCTGTTGGCATTGTTCTTAGAAAAGTAGCTAGATGAAAAAGGGGGCTATTTTCTGTCTCGATTGTATTACAAAATGCTTCCATGGCATTTTTTAAAGCGATTACCTCTCCAATTGTGGGCATAGACAATCTCTCCTTCAATAAAGTTAGTGCATCCTCAGATGCTGGATTAAGGGAAGATATCAATTCTCTTTCCTCCAGTAAATCCATCAAAACTTTTTCTGTATAAAGTTTTGAAGATACAAAATCTATTTTTCCGGCAGCTCTAACACTATTTTCAATTTCATCCACAAGGAAATTTTTAGAAAGACCAAGTAGACTTTCTAGAGACTGCAATCTTGTGATAATTTCTTGATTAGTCGGTTGATCAACTCCATATCCTTCCTTGAGAAAATACTCCATCGTTTTTTCACTAATATTAAATATTGCAGTAATCACAAGAAATATTGATGCACATGACGCTGTCACCTCCATATATACTGCTAAAGGCTCATTAAAACTAAAATAGTCTTCACTAAGTTTAAGACCAGGACCTATAGAAAGTAGAGCTGTTGCTGTTTTGATTAGACCAAGTGCTAATGACAGTTTAGGTGCATATTGCTGCGTTAATGTCGGTTGGTATGTGCCAGTGAATACACTTGAAATAGTACTACAGATTTTTGAAGACGAATTAAAGATCAGGGTTCCTGCCAAATAGGCATTTACTAAAACAACTCCTGCTGCAGTGCCACTTTGAAATAAGTCATCATTATAGATGCGTTCTGCCCCTTCATAAGCAATAATTCCAAGTAAGCCTAGCTGACCCAAGGTAAAAATTGTTGCAAAAAACTTAGATGCAACATCTACTGTTGAACAACACTCTTGAGGCTGCTTTTCGTTGGCTTGTTCTTTTTCTGAGAGAAATAATTTTGCCACTCTTATAGATCTATCGTTTCCCTCAAAAAGTTGTAACACCCTATTTATTGAAGTAACATATTCGTCTCTTTCTCCTGGACTTGTTACAATTAGGTCTATATTAGACCGAATATTCTCTAGTAGTTTTTCACGGATTTCTTTTAGTCTTCCGATTGTTCCATCAGAGCTTATTCTGGGCT
>JAJFMH010000099.1 GCA_021772245.1 Chlamydiota bacterium
AAGTTCTCATTTAAATAGCTCCGTATTGTATTCTTCTTCTTTTTCCAGTTGCGCAATCCATTTCAGTATTTCTGCAATCGCTTCATAAGTTTCCTCTGGTACATATTGACTGATTTGACCATTATTATAAAGCTCTTGCGCAAGAGGAACGTTCCTCATGATTGGCACATGGTTTTCTTGACCAACTTTTATGATTTTGTCAGCAATAATTCCCTTTCCCATAGTAATAATTTTAGGAGCAGGTTCTGTTTCAGCATCATATTCAATAGCAACAGCAATATGTACTGGATTTGTAATAATTGCTTTTGCACGTTTTGCAGCTGATGGGCCATCCTGATAGGCTACTTCTCTTGCAGCTTGCTTTCTTTTTCCTTTAATTTCTGGATTTCCTTCTGTATCCTTCATTTCTTGTTTAACTTCAAACTTTTCCATTTTCATTTCTTTGGCAAAGTTCTTTTTTTGGAAAATAAGATCTAATATTCCAATAATTAGAAAAAAGATACCTACTCTGATAATGACTTTTACAAGAAAATCGGAAAACACAGCGACGGTTCCAGTAATTGGCATTGCAGCTGTTGCTACAATTTGGGGGATGCTATTCCAAATTACGGAATAAATAAGTACTAAAGCTCCAGCAATTTTAAAAATTGATTTTAAAAGTTCGACAAAGGTTTTAACTTTAAAAAGATTTTTTAAATTCGTAACTGGATTGAGTTTTTTGATGTCTGGCTTCATCGCTTCGAACGAAAAAACAGGGCCAATTATAAGAAAATTTACCAAGACTCCAACGATGCATACAGCGATCATAATTGGAATAGAAGTAGAAAAAATCATTTGGAGCGCAATCGTAATGTAGCCCCCAGCTCGATTTTGCATATCGATATTTCCGGAGATGCTTTTAAAAAAAGCAATCATCAATCCACCGAGGTTTTTAAAGAGGTAAGTAGAAGAGGACAGGACAATTGAGATAGATACAACGAATGTAAAGGCTGCTGGAAAATCTTTCGATTTTGCAACTTGCCCTTTTTTTCTAGCATCCCTAAGCTTCTTCGGGGTGGCCTTCTCGGTTTTTTCTGCCATAGATGGAAACAAAATGATTTAGTTACTATTAAAAATCATAATGGATGCATGCAGATGATTGCAAACTATACTCTTCGATCACTACAAGTTTGGATAAAAAGTCTGTTAGTTCTATTTTTTTTTCTTTCTTGTAGTAGTTTATTTGCAAAAGATAAATTTGGGATTGCAGTTGATCTTCTTTATTTAAAGCCCACGCAAGATGGGCTTGACTTTGTGTGGGAGCCAAAAAGCTCGGGTTCTGATGATTTAGTAGAACTGGGTAAAGTAATTACAAGAACCCCTGATTTTTCTTATGATTTTGGATTTAGGGCAGCTCTCTTTGCACCGATTTTTACAACCGACTGGTCTTTATTTCTGCAATACACGTATTTTAGTGGGGAAAATTGTGCAAGCGCATATTCAGACATCCCCAAATTAATACCATTACTTACCCTTAGCTCAATTACCACATCAGATTTCGAGGTAGCGAAGGGTACAATGGCAAATTTAGATACCACTTTGCAAATGGGAGATATTTTACTTAAATATCCCAAAACTGTTGGCTACAATACTCAAATAACACCCATTTTTGGCTTAAAAATACTTTCTTTAGACCAAGATTATCGTGTGAAGTATATTGATGTAAGTAATGAGATCGCGCTACTTGGAAATCAAAAATATGATTCAAGACAGAACTTTATTAATTTTGGACCTGTTTTGGGACTGGAATTGGACTTGAATTTTTGGTCTTACTTTCATGTTTTTGGAAAAGGCGCTGGGGCACTTATTGGAAAAGAGGTTAATCAAACCACTACTTTTACGGATGAAATGGATGATTTATCACTTCGATTTGTGTCCGATAATGACTCGATCAAACCAACTTTAGAGACAGCTGTTGGAATTGCATACAAACATGCCTTTCCAAAATGGACACTCCATGTAAAGGCATCTTATGAGATGTTTGTTTTTTTTAAGTCTTATCTCTTTGTTTCTTCAAAAGGGGAATCAACATATTATGATCTTAGTTTAATGGGAGTGACAGGAAGCGTTGGCATTGGTTTTTAGATTATTGATTTGTTCTTATTTACCACTGTGTATTCTTTTTGCAAAAACGATTGCAATCGTTCCGGATTCTCCAGGAAGTTTAAGTAAAATTCTTGAATGTCAAAGTAAAGAGAGCCTTATTAATTATCCACTTGTAAGAGTAATCTATGACCTGCAAGATTCTGATGTCGTAGTTTTGCAAAAAAGCTATTATGGAATATCAAATGAGATTCTTCGATCTGCTGACAAAGTAGTTTTTTTGAATATTTATCAGTCACTTCCGATATGGTTTTGCCAAGTCCCAAAACACAAGAGATATTTAATTGCTTTTGAGCCTCCAAGTGTTTATCCGTGGATGTACTCGGATAAATGTAAGGATCTGTTTCACAAAATCCTAACCTTTGACGATGATTTGGTAAATACCCCCCCCTACGTGAAGTATTTTTATCCAGTCCTCAAACCGATGATTTTAAATCTCCCTGATTTTTCGAAGAAAAAGCTTCTATGTATTTTAGCGGCAAATAAAACCTCAAAACACCCAAATGAACTCTATTCTGAGCGAAAAAGAGCAATTGCTTTTTTTGATCAAAACTACAAAGAGGAGTTTGATTTATATGGTCCCAAGTGGGAAGGAGAAGGCTTTAAAACTTATAGGGGAGTTGTTCCCATCAAAGAGGATGTATTAAAGCATTACAAATTTAGTATTTGTTATGAAAACATTGAAAATATCGCAGGATACATTACGGAAAAAATTTTTGAGTGTTTTCAAGCTGGAAATATTCCAATTTATCTTGGAGCATCCAACATAACTGACTATATTCCACGAGAATGTTTTATAGATAAAAGTGAATTCGAAACATATGAGGAACTTGCAATTTTTCTAAGGGATATGGATGAGTTTACCTATCATTCTTATATAAGCAATATCGAGAAATTTCTTATCTCAAAGAAAGCAAAGTTGTATTCCGTTGAAAATTTCTCGAAAGTATTTCAAAAAGAGATTGTTTTTGACTAGGTAGAAGATTTAGCTTCTATACCTTGTTCTAAATCAACGTCTCCATCCCAATCTAAATCGTAGGTATACATTTTCTGGAAGTTCTTTCTTAGCTTGATACTTAAAAAAATATAGTAACTAAAAATAAGGGGCTTGGACAGCAGTGGCCCTAAATCTCTACTTGAGAAGTAGCCGTCTTTGGTTGTAAAAAGTTGCTTGAAGTAACTAAAGAAGGTTTTTTTCTTAATAACTTTAAAAAAGAAAATCATCATTGCTAAAAAGATCTGCTCTTTGGTTCCTTCTTTTGGAACCAAAGTTGTGTTATTCGTATTGAAAATAGCTTTATCTAAATTTCCTGATTGACCAAGTAATAAAATTCCACTAGTTCCTCTTGGATTGCACTCGATGCAATAGAGGCTGCCATCTTCTTTTTGGATAAAATCAAACCCAATTTGTCCGGTAAAGTTTTGTTTTTTTACAAAGTTTTCAATCCAAGCATCGATTGCGGGATTGGACTTTGCCTCAAAATGCAAACATGAGCTGTTATCTAGCGCATGGATAACAGGGTACGTCACATGAGCTGTAATTTTTCCATTATGACATGTAGAGAAACTGCAGTGCTTTGTGCCATCTACCCATTCTTGAGCAACCCAAGGATTAGAAGGGTCATATGTCAATTTAGGAATCTTTGTGCCAGGAATATACTTATAGATAAATTGAGAAGCTCTAGAATAACAAGGTTTTAAAATGACAGGTTTATCAAAGGGGAGGTTTTCTAAATCACTTTGTGAATAAATACGGAATGTCGAAAGCGTTGGAATGTTAAATGTTTCACATTTTTGGATGAATTCCCATTTACTATGTAGGGAGTGTATCGTACTAAAATCTTCTGAAAAAATAGTGCAAGATTTTGGAAATTGATTCACATATTTAGAAATCGTAATAATCTCCTCCCAAATAGGAATAATAAGATCTATATCATGCTCAATAGCAATATCTGAGAGTTTTTTAATAAAGGCTTTTTCATCAAATCTTGGACTTGGAACTACAAAGCATTTTTTAACTGCATTGGAGTATCGACTAATATGAATTTTGGATGTCTCAACGATAAAAACATTGTGCCCACTCGCATGAAGATTTCTAGCAAGGCCAAGAGTTATATAAGATCTTCCGTTTGTCAGTAATATATTTTTTTTAGTATTGATATAGACACCTGTTTCTTAATTTTTATCCTATTTCTTCATTTGACATGAACTTTTTTACTATATGTAATCTCTTTTTTTTTGCAACAAACTCCCTTGAATCTCGATTTTTTTTTGCAATTTTGCTATCCTTGCTTTTGAAAAAGCCATTCGATAAAGGAAAAGAATTTGAAGCTGATATCTTCCATTATACTTTGTTTCTTTTTTTCGTCAGGTAATTTCGCAGCAGAAATTCGCCTCTGGCACGCATTTGAAGGGTTTATAGAGGAGAAATTTGAAGAAATTATTGACGGTTTTAATCAAGATTCATCTCATACAATCCTTCTTGAAAAAGAAGGTAATTATTCTCAAATTGTTCAAAAAGCAATACACACCTTTCCAGAAAGTCATCCTCATATTTTGCAAGTATATGAAGTGGCAACAAAAACTATGCTTGCTCATCCAGAAATGTTTTTGTCACTTGAATCTCTTTTCAAAAAGTGTGGGAAATTCCCTCTGTTACAAGAGGAATATATTGACGCAGTAAGAAGCTTTTATTCAAGCTCAGATGGCACGATGGTGTCTTTTCCATGGAACGTATCAGTTGGAATTTTGTATTACAACAAAGATCTTTTTAAGCAAGCAGGCCTTAACCCAAATCAACCACCTTTAACTTACGAAGATCTAGAAAAATGTACTGATAAATTACTGCCACTTCGCGTTAATACATACACAACGGCGTGGCCTGCTGCGTATCACCTAGAGTGTATTCTAGCGCAAAACAATCTGCCATTTTCAACTCTGCAAAATGGCTTTATTGAAGGCTCTTCTAAATTGTGTTTTGATCATGATCCTTTAATCTACCATATACAAAAACTGCAACAGTGGCGCAAAGATGGCACATTTCTTTACTCGGGTAGAGTGTCATCTGATGCAGATACAAACTTTACGAGTGGGAAATGCGCCATACTGTTACAAGGCGCAAACAGGTTGCCTTTGATCCAAAGGCAGTGCGATTTTGAATTAGGAGTTGGATATATACCTTACTGGGAAAAACATCATAAAAATAAGTGTAATCTTCCAATCGGTGGTGCATCTTTTTTTGCTCTTTCTGGATTTTCAGATGAAGAATATGAAGCAATTGCAGAACTATTTACATTTCTTTCTCGAGAAGATATCGTAACAAAATGGCACACACAAACCGGATATCTTCCCATTACCAAAAATGCTTATCAAAAATGCATTAAGTCAGGATTTTATGAAAAAAACAGGGCATCTTTTCTTGCAACAAATCAGGTAATGTATCCATCTAAGCTCTACACTAAAGGGATTCGTATATCTGGATATATGGAAATCAGAGAACTTATCATCGATGAAATAGAAAAAGTTCTTTTCAAAAATAAAGACCCAAAAAATGCTATTTTAGATGCCATTGAAAATGGCAATCAGTCGTGCTTATGCCAAGCTAAGGAGAAATTATGAAAAAGTGTATTTGTATATTATTTGCGGTTCAATTTTGTCTACTAGGTCAGGTTTTTTCTGTTGCCGGTCTTGGTTCCTATGAAAAGATGGATGAGTTTGCAAACATCCAAGTAAAAAAGCATGATATGAAATTACTTGGCACCTGCATTTATGGAATACTTGTAGATTACAAACCATGTACATGGTGCTTTAAAACGATGTCCCAAAAGAAAATGACACTCGATGAAGGAAAAAAACTTGCAAATCAGATGGTCGCTGAATACTGTGAATATATTATAAAAAATCCAGAGTTTAGAGAGCATACACTTGCCACTAGAAAAAGGCAGCCTATTATTTTTCATCATGAAGATTTGAATCCATCTCAAATTGGATTCAAAATAGCTTTTTGGGATAAGGATGTTAATCGACCTAAAAAGCCATATCTTGCTGAGATTCGTTTTGTTAATAAACAAATTCATTACTACGTTGCAAATGATGAGACGCAAGCATTAGAGGAGCTTGAAATAGAACCAATAGATCAAAAATTTCTTTCTAAATTTTGAAACTGTCAAAAGTTTTTACAACTAGTAATAAGAATTACCTTGTTTCTTGAAGAAAGTTTTTAACTATAATTTTTTAGAAATTAAATACCACCGATACAATTCCCGATACAAATTGATCCACATTCCTACTATAGATGTTAAACCATACGCCAGCAATGAAGTTTAGATCAGGAGATGGATTATACTCTAAGGCGGGAGCAAATGAAATAAGATCAGATGATGGTCCACCTACATCTGCTTTATTGCCATCTGCATCCAATCCTCTTTTACCAGAGAATATTGCTTTGGATGTATAAACATAGGAAAAATCTGTTGCAAATACAAAGTTTTGCGTGAAGCTATATTCAATTGCTGCGTTTCCAGTAAAACTATTACCTGGATTTACTCTTCCAGAGGTTCCATATCCACCGCCGTAGGCGTTGAATCTTTTCACATGTACATTAGCGGGCACAGTATAGTTTAAGGAAAAACGAGCATTGAGGGGATGGTCCGCTTGAAAATAAAGCATTTTGGAGCCATTTAAACTCGCTGTTGTTTCATATGAACCCGACCCTAAAGCGTCTATTCCATTTTTATTTGCATTTAACTTTTCATATCTTCCTGTTGGAAAGGATTCTGTAATCGTGAAACGAAGTCCTGGTTTATGCAATGATTGCCTAATAAGTGGTATTCCCAATGTCACACTTGTATCACCAAGTCCTTGCGATGACTCTCCACTTTGCCAGTTGAAAACTGCTTGAGGAACAATTGTAATATCAAGCCAATTCGTGATTCCTGTAACGAATACAAGTAGGGGATTTATCGTTTGAATATTGGAGATGGAGGAGGAATTTCTATTATTATCAAAGGTTGCAAAGTTATTAATATAGTAGAGATACGGCTGGATTGAATATTGCCCCGGAGGCTCATTGGCAGATGGACCTGTAATTAATGGTCCTGAGTACCACGGATTAAACATTTTAAGGGCTTGTTGATATTCTGTTTCAGCAGATGAAATTTGTTTTGCAACTACACTTGGAGGAGGTGGCAAGGGCTGGCTATGAGCAAAAAGAGAACCCGAAACTAAAAGTAGAGAAAGAAGTATTTTATCTCTAAACATATTAACCCTATCTAATTCTGTACAAAAACACCGCAGCATATACAATCGCGAATAAAGATCATATCCAAAAATGGGAGTATATGTATGAGTGGTTTAAATCCATCCGATTCTGTTTCTCCAGATGATAAGCGTATTTATGAAAAGCAATTTAAAGAAAGTATGCAGTGCTTTGGGGAGGCTCTTGGGAGCTATAGCAAAAAGGGAAGCTCTGATGACATTTACCAAAAATCCAAATATAAAGATGTCATGGATAAAATGATGAATGTCATGAATGAACTTGCGAACGCTACTCTTCAAAAAGGCGCAAAGGAAGCAGAAGGGAAGTTATCTGAAGATTACCAAGCATTTGCGCAAAATGACGATGAAGAGAACTTGAAGAAAGTGCAACAAGATTTGCAAGAACTTAAAGACAATATGAAAGAGTCCTAAATGGAAACCGAGTATATTGAATACACACATGGGGACACCATTTTAGAAGGTGTATACTCTTATGAAAACACAGAAAAAAAACCTCTAGTACTTATTTTTCATGCATGGCGTGGGCGGGATGAATTTGTTTTTCAAAAGACCAAAGAAATTGCCAAGCTTGGATATATTGGCTTTGCTGTAGATATATACGGCAAAGGTGTGTTGGGATCTTCTAAAGAAGAAAATGCTAAGCTGATGGAGCCTTTTATGGTCGATCGGTCCTTTCTAAGAGATAGGATTTTAGTGGGTCTTGAAACTGCTAGAAAACTGAAATTTGTGGATAGTAGCAAAGTGTGTGCAATCGGCTTTTGTTTTGGAGGATTATGCGCTCTTGATCTTGCTAGAAGCGGCATAGATGTAAAAGGTGTGATTTCCTTTCATGGGTTGTTAAATGCCCCAAAAGATGTAGTTTGTAAATATAACACTCCAATTCTAGCGCTACATGGTGATTTAGATCCCATGGTACCTAAAGAAGAGGTAGACGCCTTTGAAATGGAGATGCGAGATGCCAAAATTGATTGGCAGTTGCATCGATATGGAGATACATACCATGCCTTTACAAATCCTATCGCAAATGATAAAAATTTTGGGACAGTATATTGCAAACGAGCTGAAAAAAGAGCTATGGATACCATGAAGCTTTTTTTACAAGAGGTGTTCGTATAGTGGCGTATCTATTTTTGCTTTTTTTAATTGATATGGTTTGTATTTGGAAAGGTTTTCATAAGCTTGCTATGATTTTACTCATGGTGATTCTTGTACTTTGTTCACTTTTATTTTTTTACCATGCAATTTCGACCTTGGATATACAGTTATGAGATCCCTTGCTAGAAACCTCAATGCATTGTCTATACTTGTGCTTTCTCTGATTTTATTTGGGGCATATATTTTTCAATTTTATTATCAAGAAATACCGTGTCCTCTTTGTATGTTGCAGCGCCTTGGCATGATTGGTGTTGCATGTGGAGAGCTTCTCAATTTCAAATTTGGAATCCAAGTAAAACACTATGCACTCTCACTTTTAAGCGCGATATTTGGAAGCGCTGTTGCGCTTCGACAAATCTGTTTGCATATCTGTCCGGGAGAGCAGCGATTTGGTACGCCTGTTTTTGGGTTCAGTCTTTACACTTGGTCGTTTCTAGCTTTTGCAAGTGTAATCTTTTCAATTGCTTTGTTACTAATTTTATATGATCCCAAATGGGAACATACAGAGCGAAGCAAACTTAATCTACTTGCTAAAGTATCGGCTATCTTTATCTTTGTAGTTACAGCCGCGAATGTAGTCACCACATTTTTAGAATGTGAGAATGTACTTTGCTCTGGATAGCAAGTTACATTGGATTCGAAAGTAAACTTTCAAATGCAACGATTTTGGAAAAATAATCAGTTTCTAATACGCTATCGGAGACTCCATTTACATGAATAAGAGCAGCTCTTTTGAATTTTCTTCTCTTTCAATGAATACTTTCAGACTCTTTGTGTTATCGAATTTTCTTGATTTGCGTCAGATTTATAAGTTGCCATTTTATCCATATTTTTACAAAGACTCGGTTTGGAAAAAAAATCTAGAAAAAATTGGATCTTTCTGTAAAAAAATATT
The DNA here is from genome assembly GCA_021772245.1 of Chlamydiota bacterium. GTDB lineage: Bacteria > Chlamydiota > Chlamydiia > Chlamydiales > Simkaniaceae > JAJFMG01. The sequence goes on from JAJFMH010000099.1 coordinate 9,470, forward strand.
TTAAATTCTGGTGGACTTAGGCTGATATGGATGAATGTCCCACTAAAAATGGTGGGACATTCTTAATGAATTAAGATTATTTCGGCTGAGATCTTTCAATGAGAGTTTGGGTAGTAAGGGGAGTACCAGGTCCTTCATTGGCTTTGTATAGCAGAAGGTCGCCAGTTTTTGGATCGAACCAAGTTTTAGCACTCCAAAACATGCTTTGAAATCCGGTAAGTGAAATATCAACAAAAAGAGCTTCTACAGACTTTCCCATGATTTCTATATTTTGGAGGCCCTTTTTTTGCGCTTTCATTTGGTTGAGACTTAAATCTTTTGGGCTCACAATAGCAAATCGATAGGAATCATTCTTACCCAGAATAAACTCTCTAAGAGGAAAATTAAATTCCTGGATCCAATTTGTATTGAGAGAGTATTTTTTTTCCTGAGATTGCCCATCTTTCACAAGAGTTGCTGTGATGGCTCCGCTGTGATACTTTACTTCAAAGGTAGAATCTGTTTTTACTTCTTTAAAGTTAAGAGGTAGGTTACTGCCATAGTTGATGGTTGTATTATCACCTTCGCTTTTTCCGATGGCTTCCATCTCATCACCATCTGTTGTCACAGTCCAATGTGTTTTGGTAGTTTTTCCGCCAGTTTCACTTTGATAAGTGTATGTAGATGTGGTTTTGTCTTCTGCAAAAGATGCGCAAGAGAGACAAATAGAAAGTAGCCCTAAATATTTTTTCATAAGTATTTGATCCTTCTAAAGTGGGTTTATAGATTTAAGTTTTGTATGCAGCCATTTTGTACGTGCAAGATTAAAAAATATTACTCTTCAGTATGAGGGTTTTCCTCTTCTGGTTTGACTGTACCTGGTTTCTTTTTATGCTTTCTTTTAGAAAGAAAAAAAAGAACTCCCGCTACAATAATGGTAAGAGGAACCATTATTGCGTAGAGATAGACTGATACAAAAGCAGCGCTTGCCGCAAATGCTCCAAGTAAGAGACCAAGGGGAATAAAGGTGAATTCTATGTATATACCTGCTAAAAAAGTGGTTAAAGCAAGTAGTGTGATAACTTGTAAACTTGCTTCAAATCTCCCCACGATACCGATATTTACAAAATAAGATACAAGATAGACAGCAACAATGAGTCCAACCCAATGGAGAATTTCATGGTAGGCTGTAACGAGTGTGAAACTATGTTTTTTTCTACGTAGGTACCAGCTGAGAAAGAGGCATAAAATGGCAAATACGGGTGCCATAAATCGCCAGTAATTCCAGGAGCCATCTTTAGAGACTTGTGAATATATGAGTCCTATAAAGGATAGGATCAGCATGATCATTGCTACAATGAATCTTGCTTTCCAGGGATGTTTATGATTCTCTGTCATTAGAATTCTACCTTTAGTTTGAGATTCCATCCATATAGCTTTAGATTATGATTATCAGAAAAAAAATGGATTGGACCTCTTTGTAATTGATATTGGTTAAAAAATACAAAATATTCATAGCCTCCACTTGCAGAAAACACGATTTTATTTGTAAGTGGATTCGTTTGATAGTTTAAATATATACCAAGGTCAGTATTCCACCTGCCTTGATAATAGGAACTGTTTTTGGAAAAAATAGTATTAGATAAATATTTTTGCTTTTGGTGAATATAAAATTCTCCCATGTAATAGCTGGCAGTCGCTCTGCCAACTAAAGATACACCTCTTCCGAATGTAAAAGAAGGTATAATTCCAATTTTGGGGCCTATCCCAAAATAGTTATTAATCATAGATGTATTTGATTTACCATTTGAGAATATACCACCTTGGTAACTGTAGTTCATATTTTGATCTATATATGCATTTTCCAATCCAAAGATGGGAATAAGTGTAATCCAAGGTGGAAAGGAAAAAGAGTAACTACCAAGTAGATCAATACGATTTAAAGCTAGTTTCCAGTCCATTTTAGAACTTGTGACAAACGAACTTGAAGTGATGCTATCTCCAAATGACCAAATGGGGAAATTTGCTGTTTCAAAAGGGGGAGTGTTGGAACGATTAGCCCGTTGATGCAAACGTAAATAACTAGCCTTGATTTTCCAGGGATTATGAAAGCCATATCCAAGAGCTACTTTAAAGCCTGGTTGAAAATAAAATTTGGGGTTTTTCAGTGAGTCATTTGCAAAGTTAGTTGTTGTAGCTATTGGTTTTGCAGCGTTGGTAAGAGCGAGCCCCTTTTGAAAAGATCGAAAATAAAGAAACTGCGCCTCTGTGATTATTGTTCCTCTATCAAAACTAGTAGTTTTTTTTTCAATGGGAGGGTTTACAACAAGGGCAAAAAGTGACGTAATAAAAAGAAATGGAATCGAAAATAATATCCGTTTCAAAACAAATTCCTAGCTGCTATGATACTATCCAGAAATAGCAATAGAATAATTTATTTTCTATATAAATCTAATTATAAGAGTTTTCACCGATGGCAATAAGAGAAAAAAGAGACTTTAGAAAGGGTAAAAAGCAGGATTCAAATCATATGGACTTGAAGCCATACTATTTTATTATGGGCAAAAATACAATACGCGCCATGTGTAAAGATGACTCAAAACAGATTATTAAAGTATTTACTACCTGCAAACAAGATTCTTTATTAGATACCCTTAAGCATCATAATATCAATGTAGATTTCATCCAAAAGGACCACCTTTTTAGACTTGTTGAATCAGAGTCTCATCAAGGGTTTGTGGCCAAAGTGAAAAAAAGGGCTCCTTTAAGTTTTAATGATGTTTTAGAAAGAGAAGATCAAAAAGAAAGTAGCCTAATTATTGCTCTTGATACCATTTTTGATCCTCAAAATTTAGGTGCGATTTTAAGGTCTGCTTACTGCTTGGGGGCATCATGTGTCATTTGGTCTAAAAATAGAGGCGCTTCGATTACTCCTGTTGTTACAAAGGTATCTGTTGGAGCGTCAGAGCTAATGGATGTGTCACTCGTATCTAACCTTGTGGAGTCGATTAAGAAAGCCAAAGAATATGGTTACGAGGCTGTATCTTGCGAATTAAAAGAGGGCGCAGAATCTATTTATACCTGTCAATTTTCTAAAAAGACTCTTTTGCTTTTAGGTTCTGAAGAAAAGGGTGTAAGAGAGCTTCTATCAAAGCAGATGGATAAAAAAGTAATGATTCCTATGAATGGTATTATTGATTCACTGAATGTTTCATCAGCTACTGCAGTTTTCCTCTCACATTGGAAATCTCAGGTAGAAAAAACCGAATGTGAGAGGAAGTAAAAAGCGAAATTACTCGCCGCTTCTAAAGTCTCTGTCCATGACAGTTTTTCTGCGATCTTTAGTCGCATTTTCGATTGCTTTTTCACATTCTTTTTCTACAATCTGAGTCAAAGCTTCCATTACAGATGCAGATGTGTTCATTCCTTTTCCTTTAAGATGTGCTTTTACTTTACTTGCAACAACTAGAACTTCTCCCATGTCAAATACCTCTATTTAAGTTAAGTGTTAATCATAGATGAGAATCTTATATCACCAAGAAGTGGTTTTACGATAGAAGAAAAAATGGAAGTTTGTATATCGACTGCATTTTTTTTGGTAAAATATCATTTAATCTCGTAGGTTGTTGATTAATCAACTTGTGAGGATATATGAAAACAGGAGTGCTTCTTGTAAATTTAGGGAGTCCCAAAAGCTTTTCAAACAGTGATGTGAAGAAGTATTTGCATCAGTTTTTGATGGATAGAAGAGTTATTGACTATCCCTATATCTTAAGAGCTTTGCTTGTAAAAGCTCTTATTGTTCCTCTTCGAAAAAAAAAGGTATCCAAGCTTTATCAAAGTATTTGGACGAAAGAGGGAGCTCCATTAATTAGTGGCGCAAGAAAGTTAAAAGTTGAGCTAGAGCGTGAGCTCGGAGAAAATTTTCAAGTAGAAGTTGCCATGCGCTACCAGACTCCCTCCATTCAAAATGGATTAGAACTTTTGCAAAAAGGGGCAGTTGCCAAAATTGTAGTTCTTCCACTCTTTCCTCAATATGCATCGGCAACGATTGGATCGATTTATGAAGAAGTCTTTGATGTGATAAAGAAATGGGAGACCATACCACCATTGTCACTACTTGGTAATTTTGCTGATGATGAAGGATTTATTCGAGCCTTTGCAAATGTAATAATAGAGCAAAAAGATGTAACCTCTTTCGATCATGTATTATTTAGTTATCATGGTCTTCCAAAAAGGTACTTGGAAAAAGCAGATACCTTTCAAAGATGTAATACACGTGGGTGTTGCGAAAAAAAATGCGCTGAAAATCAGCATTGCTATAAGGCCAATTGTGTAAGAACAACAATGGCTCTGTCGCAAGAACTTGGTATAGAATCCTCAAACTATACAATTTGTTACCAGTCAAGACTTGGAAAAGAAGAGTGGATAAAGCCCTATGTTTCTGATGTGTTAAAGAAGCTTGCTGATAATGGAATGAAACGAGTTCTTATTCTTGCACCTTCTTTTGTCTGTGATTGTTTAGAAACAACCGTAGAGCTTGGAGAAGAATATAAAGAAGAGTTTGCAAAGCTTGGTGGCGTGTTAGAGTATGCAACTTCATTAAATAATCATCCTTTATGGATTGATTATTTAAAAAAGACAATTTTGGATGAATTAAGAGCTGAAAAAAAAGTGACTGCAATATCGAATATCTAGTCTAGATTTAAGCTCGTTTTTTTTCATGCAGAAACAATGCGAACACAAAGGCTAACACTAAGCTTATTGGAAAGATACTCATAGCTATTCGATAGGTTTGAGGGTCATAAAAAGGAATGCCATCTAAAAGTGTCCCACTCCATTCATAATCTAGTATAAATCCAATTAAAGGCTGCAGGATAGATCCAAATAGAAATACAAAGAAGTTCGTAAGCGCTGCAGCTGTACCTTTTGCTTCTTTATTGTTTAGCTCCATAGCTAAAGAGTAAGTAAGTAGTTGTGCAGATGTAGCGATACCTACTAAAAATAATAGTAAGAAAAGGTAAAATGTTTCCATTTGGCTTGCATAGATTACATAGGAAAGTAGTCCTGCTGTGACAAGAGAAAAGATCAGAATAAGAGGTTTTCTTAGTTTGATTCGATCTGAGATAAGGCCCATAAGAGGGCCGCCAACAATCCAACCTACAAAAATCATGGACGTTGCAAAACTTGCTGTATGTTTATCAAGTTTGTATGTTTCTTCTAAAAAAGGAATTCCCCAAAGACCAGCAAATCCAACTGTTGTAGCATAATAAAAAAGAGCTACAAGTCCATTTATCCAGGTTTGTTTGTTTTTACAAATGAGCTTCAGGTTTTTAAGGGTATCTGTTTTTTCTTTGGTTTTTGGGATGTGTTTTTTTAAACCATCTGGGTCATTTCGTATCAGAATAAACATACATACAGCTAAAAAGAGGCCATATATCCCAAGTGATAAGCTTGTGATTCTCCAACCAAAAAATTCTACGCTGTAGCTAAGTGGGCCTTCACCTGCAAATGCCCCAAGCATTCCAATAGAGTTTCCAATGCCGATAAGAAGAGCTATGATTTTCCCGGAAAACCAGTGATAGCTTACATAGAGCACTCCAATGAATGCAAAGGAAGAGCCTATTCCCATAAGTAGTCTTCCAAGTTCAGCTATGCTTAGGTGAACAGCCATTCCAAATAGCATACCACCAATGCCGCAGAGAAATGCAGCAAAGGTGAGAAGTTTCCTTGCTCCGAACTTGTCCATGAGCATGCCAACAGGTAGTTGCATGGGAGCGTAGGCATATAGATAGAAAGCGCTTAGTGTTCCAAGTGACGCGGCGCTAACATTAAAGGTTCTCATAAGCTCTGGAACCATGACACCCGGAGACACACGGAGAACATACTCATAAAAATAAAAAGCAACAGCTAGAACCCAAATTGTCCATCGCATAATATTTAATTTTTTAGAGTGAGACATAATTTTCTTTTATAATAGATATGAGTTTAACTTCTATCTATCAAGAAAGAGATATTTTATCATAGTACTATTTTAAGATAAAGTATTTGAGTTTGTTATTCGGCTTGTATCAGAGCTAGCAGAAGGACTACTGCTTGTGGATCGAAGTGTCTCTTTTTCAAAATCACTCTAGGTATACTTCGGGTGATCTAACTCAATATCAAGTAAGTTGTCAAAATATTGATATGACCATTTCTTGAGTTCCAAATAGAGCGGATTGTTAGAATCACTTCCTGCAATAAAATTAGCAATGTTTACAAAAAGAGGGCGTGGGAAATACTGGCGAGGCGTTTGAATATAGATTTTCACAAGTCGATGAACTTGCGCAAGATCTTCAAATTTAGTGGCATTAAAAGCTGCAAGCTTTTTTAATCGGCTATAGTGATTAAACTCCCACGGTCTTGGAAAAGAAGCTATGATCTCATGCATTTCTAAAAGCTCATTGATTGATACACTTTCAATTTGCTCTAGAAAGGCACCCCAGATTTTGTGGATTGCATTTTGCTCATCATTACTCTTGGGAGATAGGTCACTATAAGCCCTTTGTATTTCGATGAGTAATTTGGGCTCATACTTAAAATTAGCATACAGAATGTGTTTTGTAAGCGAAGCTCTAAAAAGAACATTTTTCTTAATAGAGATTGTTCCTGTATCTAGACCATGATATAAATCATCATTTAGAATTTGATCTAGAAAGGCATCCCAGATTTTGGAGATTGCATTATTCTCATCGATGCTTTTGGGTGACAGGTCACTATAAGCTTTTTGTATTCCGAAAAGTAATTTGAGGTCATACTGAAATTTATCATTTAGAATGTGTTTTGTGAGTGAATTTCTAAAAGGGACATCCTTAATAGAAATTGTTCCTGTATGTAGATAAAGATACAAATCATCATTTTCAATTTGATCTAGAAAGGTATCCCAGATTTTGGAGATTGCATTATTCTCATCGATGCTTTTTGGTGACAGGTCATAATAAGCTTTTTGTATTTCGATGAGTAATTTGGGCTCATACTTAAAATTAGCATACAGAATGTGTTTTGTGAGTGAATTTCTAAAAGGGGCATCCTTAATAGAAATTGTTCCTGTATGTAGACAAAGATACAAATCATCATTTTCAATTTGATCTAGAAAGGTATCCCAGATTTTGGAGATTGCATTATTCTCATCGATGCTTTTTGGTGACAGGTCATAATAAGCTTCTTGTATTTCGATAAGTAATTTGGGCTCATACTTAAAATTAGCATACAGAATGTGTTTTGTGAGTGAATTTCTAAAAGGGGTATTTTCCTTAATAGAAATTGTTCCTGTATTTAGAAAAAGATATAAATTATCATTTGAAATTTTAGAAAGATTATTGGCAATATAACTAGTAATTAACTCGATGTGTGAATTCCCAATATAAACTTGAAAATACAAACTAGTACTTAATAGATTAAGGTATTCATCTGCTGGAAGGCATTCAATTTTACAAGATCCGCAAAAGGCAATTAATAAATTTTTGGTATTGTCTGATAATAAATTTTTGGTCTTGTCTGATAAATCACTTGCTTTTCTACAAAGACCAAAATATTCAGAAATAATTTTTGCATCTTCAATATGTGAGAATTCGATACGTTGTTGGGTTGTAATAAATCGATTCCGAATGTCGGCAATTTCAGGTGAGATCTTTGCTTGAGCTATTTCGAGTAGTGCAGATACACGCTCACTATCTGTGTTCAACTTCATAAGTGATTTTATACAGAATATGAGGTTTGCAAATGACATGTCATTTGCAAACTGATCAGTCAGCCTTAATATTTCCTCTTTAAGAGCTTGAATTTCAAAGTTTCCTGCTGCCCCAGCTATATATCCTAGCTGATCTAAATTATCTATCGATTGAGAGTCAAAAAAACTTTCGAAGAGATATTTGTGAAGATCTTTATTGTACTCAGTACCTTCAATTGCCAGGCTATAGGTGTAATATAATTCATATGTCATTTCACTATTTGCAATGGAACTACTATCTTGTTCAACTCTCTTTTCGATTGCTTTGTAAAGAGGTGGCAGTTCAATTTTAGCGATCGAGAAAATATACAGCAGATAGATACATTGCGAAAGTTGTAATGGGGCTAAAACATCATCAGCTCTTTTTGTTCTAGAAAGAATCGGTAGGATAATATTTTCTTCAAAACCATCTCCCAGCTTATTAACCAAGAGGTTGTGATTGTCACCTCTTTCTATAAATTCTCTCCATTTATTCCATTCAAATGCAATCCGTGGTCGGAGTGGATCAAAATACCCAATGTAATTAAGTGTTTCTAATACAGTCTTTGAATTTGAATCGGGCATTTCTTTAAGGGGATTTATTACTCTGTCATAAATTTTTCCGAATGCAATAAAAAGCACTTTCTTGTCATCCTGAGTGTACTCTGGCGGCCTTTTATTAATAATTTTTATGAGTGCTGGTTTATAAAGCTCGTTAAAGTATTGAATGTGATACTTCTCGAACTCTATGAAGAATAACTTTAAGCGAAAATTTGAATCTGTACACTTTTCCCAGAATTTACAAACGCGAGCAGTAACACTTGGGGGCAGCTCTGAGTAAGAGAGCGTTAGCAAGGTAAGTTCCCAAAGTAAAGGATATCTATACCCACTTGAAGTCGAAGATCGTTCATTTGATCCAGAAGCATCTTCGAAAGTACTTAGTAAATAATCCGGTTCTTGAGGTGGGATGGGTATAGAAGGGTGTGTTGTTGGTGTCATAAATCAATATAATTAATGGTGGAATTTTTTATTACTTCATTTATCATACTGAACTTTGGGTTTTTTTGTTAATGTAAATAATTTATTAATAGATAAATTATTTGCTATTATTACCTAAAAATGTTTTTAAAGTATAATTAACTCCAGGTGGGTGTAAAGCTGATTTCAGCTATGCAAAAATCTCCTGAGGGGATTCATCTTGAGTATGAAAGAAGTCTGAAAGTGCGATTCCTAAAATCGTTTCTTGACCATTTTCATCTTTTTGAATTTGGTTGTTGAAGCGAAGGTGATTAATAAGACCTTTTTTAGTTTTTTCTGAATCGACTACAACGCCTTTAATATAGTCGGTTGAAATATATTCTTTACTCATGACTTCATTGTCATAGTTGAAGCCGAGTCTTTCACTTGCAACAAAATCTAAAATATTTTCTCTTTCTAAATATTCCTCTTTTGTCCACCACCAGCCAAGATCTTCTGTGCCTCTAAATCCAAAATTATCATAGTGATATTGATAAGTTCCCATTTCTGCGATTTTTGTATCAAAAATAATTTGCACCTTATAGAAATAAGCTAAGTCATCAATTTCTTCGCAGCTCTCGGTTACAAGTTGAGTAAAAACGCTATCAGATCCACCTGTGTATTCATCCATTCCAGCAGATAGTCCTTGTTTATTCATATGTAATTTCTGCTTAGTTTCAGAAGAGAGCATTCCCATTGAAAATATAGATGACACACGCTCAAATAACTCGCTATTTTCCCAGGCACCCATAATGGATGCAGTAAACCCAAGAGCTCCTTTTTCTTTAAGCTCTTCTGATAAACCATCTATTCCAAAACGAAATTTACCGGGCATATATTCACGAAGGCTCATACGTGGAAGGTATGTCAAAAAATGCTCTTCCATTTTTGGAGTACGTTTAATGATTGCAGACTTTAATTCATCGATATTAAGTGTAAAAAACTCATCGGTTCTTTCGAAAAGAGTGGCATCGCCAGGACAGAGCATGCGATAGAGTTGTCCGATTCTCATTCTTTCTATGTCTTCTTGCATAGAAACATGTAGTACGTCTCCAAGGCCACATATTGACAAAGTCTCATAAAAGTCATAAAAGCTTTTATTGGCATCTAGATGCACATAGATACGATCATATTTATTATAAAGTTCGTTGTCTCTTCCAAAATAAATATCACCTAAGCCTTCAAGGTGTATTTGGTAAACAGGTATATTTTCTCCAACAACAGAGGAGGGTAATGTTGTTATTGAAGTTGAAAGGGCAGTCGCATGGGATCCAAAGAGAGAGAGGAGGTCACTTGTTTCGCCTTTAGAAAGACTTGCTAAATCATTGAGAGTTTTCTCAATTTTTTCTCTATAGGCGTGATTTACTTTGAAATCTAGTTCTGTAACAGGCTTTCCCCCTACTATTTTTTCTTGGAAGTTGATATTCATTCCCTTTACTGCGCCTTTGCCAAATCCAAAGAAATTTGCTCCATAATCATAGGCTTTTTCATTATCTGAAAATGTTACATTGTTTTTAGATATTTCCTGTTGCAGGTTACTAAGTGGATGATCTTTTAACTCTGTTATATCTCGTCCATTTTGAATGCTTTTAATAAACGATTCATATTTTGCATTTCGCAGGTAAGCATTTCTTTGTCCGATATTTGCAACTTGACCACTTGCTTGATAGAGTCGTATTACTCCCATGAGAGCTTTTGCAACAGATTCCAATACTCGGTCATCATTATATTCTTTTCTAGCTTCTACAAACTGGTAAACTGCTTGTAAAAGAAGAGAGGCTAATACGATTTCGAGGGAGCCTGTCATCATAATTGCTAAATACATGCTATTGTTACAAAGAGATAGAACCTCTTGTGACAGTCCGTACATGTCACCATGATAAAGATAGGATGCGCTATCAGCTACATTTGTTAGGATATCTACCATTGAAGTAATATAGAGACCAAAAGTGAATTGATATAGGGATGACGCAAGGGCGGTTATGGCTAGGGCGGTATAAAAGCCTTCTTTGCAAAAAGAGGTTGTATCTTCAGCTGTAATAGTGAGATTCAAGTGAGAAAAACATCTTATGGATCCCATTCCCATCGAAATGATGCTACCCACGGGTTTATAAAGACTAACAAATGGAAGTGCAATAGTTGCATATCGCTTGGCATCTTCAATATAAGTTGGATCACTTGAATCCTGATTCAGGTCATGATCATAGTCGCGATGATAATATGTAGGATCAAAAAGCCCATGAGAGATATAATCTATGTTTGTCATCTTAAATCCTTTTTTAATTTGATAAAGATAATAACGAATAATATCGTTTAATGTTAACTATTAAAATAGAGATTTGTAATTATGTTTAATTTTAAGATTGTCTTAATATTTTTAATAACATCTATTTCATCTGTATGCTCATGTGAATATGAGAATCAAATTACAGAATCGACTCGAGAAGCTACAAGATTATTAGAAAGTGGAAATATTTATTATTTGAAAGAAGATACAATATCTTTAAATGAGGGTATATCTAATCTATGTGTATCTTTTCCAATGGATGTATTTAGTGCGCTTGACCAAGTAGATGAGTTACTAGTACCCGGTGGAAAAGCTTTGTTTTTCTTCTATCCGAAAAGATGTGGATTTGATCGTATAGCTTTTTCTAATAAAGAATTTTTTATATCAATGGGTGAGTTTAAGCAAAGAGCAAAAGGGCTAGGTTTCAGGTGTAATTATAGTGCCTTTCATAGACAGTTGGCTAAATTTGAAGATTTGGGTACTTTAGATCATTTTATGCAAAAAAACTTTCAGACAAATGTGGATATAGAAGTTTTTGAAAATTGCATAAAGAAAAACATTTCTTTTCCAACTAAATATGCAGTGGTTCTTCTAGAAAAAAGTTAATTGAGTTTAGGCCTAATTAATGATTTTTTATAATCTAGACCGCAATAAGCTACACATGTACACCTCGAATAGGAATTTCATGATATTCGCAAAGAGTGTAAAAATCATTACGAACACCTGCAGGAAGTGATTCGATTGCAGTGCAATTATAGTATGTTTCCAATAATTGTTGGGTGTCTGTTGGTGGGGTGCTCAATTGTGTACATATATTAAAATAATCATGGATAATTACTGCATCTGCATACAGAGGTTTTATTCTATTTTCATGACTGAGCTGATAAATATTTTGTATATGATCAATGTTAGTAATAAGATGTCTTCGCGCTTCAGAAATTATGGCAGCTACATCATCGCATTTCACTTTTTGCATTAATAATCCAGTTGCACAAACCATAAGGTCTCTGAATTTCATTTCTTCTTTAAATTCTAAGATTTGATCCAATATTCGTTTTCTTTGGTTTTCAGGTTTAAGAAATGCTGCTGCTTGCGTTAAAAATGGCAGTTCAGTTGCATTAAAACTTTCCTTAGCATATAAAAAATCAGAGAAAAGAGTTTTGATTTTTGCATTGTTAAAATTGAAACCCTTCATTCCCTCACAGTACGAATAGAATAATACAGAAGTCATTTTTTGGTTTTCATCGGTATCACCTGAGTTATATGCCTCTATCCTTCCATCAACTGCTTTAGCAAGTGAAATATTCTTAATTCGTGCAAGTGAAAAGGCATGAAGAAGGTGAATACATTGTTTTAGAGATAGTGGTTCTATAACTTTATGAACAGGTTTGGTATGCAAAAGAATTGGAAGGATAATATTCCTTTCAAAATCTTCTTGTAGCAGATCTTTACATAAAGATTCAGGACCTGCTGTCTGCTGAAATTTTTTCCATAAATTCCATTCAATTGTAATTTGTAGTCGGAGTACATCAAAATATCCAATGCAATTAAGTGTTTCTAATACAATCTTTGAATTTGGATCGGTTTTTTTCTTTAGAGGCTTTATCTCATTATTATAAATTTCTCGGAACGCTACACGAAGCACTCTCATATTAGATTGATTGTACTGTCCTGTAATGTCTATGCAAGTTGGTTTGTAAAGTTTGTTGAAGTACTCGTTTTGAAGTTTCTCGAAGTTTTTGAAGAGTGACCTCAAGTGAAATTCTGAATCAGTACAGGCTCTCCAATGTTTACAAACTAATGAGGTAGTACTTGGAGACAAGTCCGAGAATGAAAGTATGTAGACAAGAAGTTCATCTGGAAAATTGTTAAAAACAGAATTTGTTATGGCTGACATAATTACATAAATTTAAAAAAAATAAAGATAAGGGTCTTCATGGATTTCTCTCAAGGCTGTTTTCTTTTTCAGACAAAAAAATTTGATCGATCTTATTTGTTTTAGCGCCTCGAAAATAACAGTGATAAAATATCAGCTTCAATCATGTACTGGGTGTGTGATTGAACTTGATTTTCTTACCTCTATAAGAGAGAATTCCAACAAAAATAAAGATGAAATAGGTGAGTATTGATCTCAAAAAAACCAAGATTTTGATATGCACATTTTAGAAAAATCTAAGAAGGATATTTTTCTTTTTTAAAGATATATTAGTGCTTATACAGAATCCCTACCCAAGTTTTTCTCTTCTAGCTTGATCTGTGGATTCGAAATTGCGTTTGAGTTCGTCAAAGTTGGAAATTAAAAGCCCAAAGTCTCTTTTACGAAGTGCTAAGACATTGGTCGGTTCCATGCATTGCACAGTGGCAGATCTTTCACCCTTACTAAGGAGTGCCATTTCTCCGAAATATTCACCTTTGCTAAGAGTACATACCTTTTCTTCTTTGCCGTCTTTGTTTTTAAGAACTTGTACTTTCCCATCAACAATGATGTACAAATAATCTCCGATGTCACCTTGATGGAAGATAATTTCCCCTGTTTCGTAATGGAGTTGTACAATTCCTTGTGTGGGCTGGATTTTAAGTTGTACGGCTTCTGTTGGCACGATCATATCAAGTAGCCAAGAAAGCATTACTTTGATTTTTCTACCCATTCCAGGAAGTTTGATCCAGTACACCGCTCTCCACATCATCCATGCAAAAATTCCGGAAATTTTGATGGAACCAAAAAGTTCAGCTACAGCTCTTTGGTGGCCAAGTGCTCCCATCATACCAAGCCCCTTAAAAGTAAAAGTCTTTTTTTCTGTATTTGTGAGACTTGCCACAATGTTATGAGCAAGGACTGTTGCTTGTCTGATGGCAAATTGCGCTGTTGCCGGACAATATCCCTCACCAGATGGCGCTGGGATTAATGAGCAATCACCGATTGCCCAAATATCTTTTTGCCCCTGTACTTGCATTTGTTGATCAGCGATTACTTTTCCACGCTCTTTGGGAAGTTCTAACGTATCCATTAAAGGATTAGGAGAAGAGGGTACAGTTGAAATCACAGTTTTACAGGGAATTTTTTCGCCGTTACTTAAAATAGCTTCTTGAGGGGTTGCAGAGCTAAGACGGAGTCCAAATCGAATTTCAACGCCTCTTTTTTGTAGGATTTCACCCGCGTAATTTCCAAGTGATTCACTCAGTTCGATATCCATTAGGCGCTCTTTGGAATGAATTAAGATAACCTTTACTTCACTTTTATCTATAGTTGGATAGTCTTTAGCCATCCTTCGAGCAAAATCATTTACCTCAGCTACAACTTCTGTTCCTGAAAAACCACCACCACCTATTACAAAAGTTAAAAGCTCTTGTTTTAGTTTAGGGTTACTTTCAATCGCTGCAGATTCAATCGCATCGATGATGCGATTGCGAATAACAAGTGTATCGGCAAGATTTTTAAAGGGGAGTGCATGTTCATGAATTCCAGATAGGCCCCTAAAGTCTGTAACAGTACCAAGTGATAGAACTAGATGATCATATGAAATGTCGAGAGATGTATGAGAAAATTGAGGAGCAAGCGTTACTGTTTTGTTTGCCGTATTAATGGATTGGATCTCCCGAATATATAGAGTTGTTTTAGGAAGAAGTCTTCGAAGAGAACTCACGGTATCTAAAATGCCAAGTGATCCACCTACTACTTCTGCAAGCATAGGTTGATACACAAAATAATTTTCTTTGTTAACAAGGATGATTTCGAGTTCTTTGTGTTTCTTTTGGAGTTTTTCTAAGTGCATGGCTGTATATACGCCACCGAACCCGCCGCCTAATATGACAACTCTAGTTTTTTTATTTTCATTCATAGTAATACTTTAGTGGAATAGTTGTTTTAAGTTTTTTGTTACTAAGAATTCGTATAATTAGCAAGAATTATTCGAAGGAAAAATTTCTATTTTGACTTCAAGAGTCGACTGCAATAAATGAGGTTTCTTAGGGAATTTAGCACTTAGAGGTTCCAAACAAACAAAAGACGCATTTTCTGGTTTGTAGATTTGAAAAGAGCTTTCTATCTCTGAGTCAGTGTTGTAGTAGATATGTAGAGAGTAGTCTTTGGTGTCTAGTATGACTTTATTTTCTTCCTCTGGATCCATTGGAGAGATGCCAATATCAAGATTAGTCTTTGCATCAACATCGATTGCAAATTTTGAGGTGCTTGAAAGCATTTTTTCAGGCATATTATTCCATGTTTTATCTTCTCTGACATATCCGCTTGTATCTCCCCAAACTGTGCCAAGTTTCTCTGATAGGGCGTAGTAGTAATGAAGTCCAATGATAGATGGTTTTTCAGCATCTACGTGATAAGAGATAAAAAGCCCATTTTCAAGAAGTCGGATATCAAGTTTCATCTCAAAATCAAATCCTTCCAAATCTTTTAAGAATATACCCTTATATTCATGAGATCCTGATAGGTGCGCCTTAATCTGGGTATCTGATGCAGCGTATTTCCAAGGAACATATCTCGCAATTCCGTGTGAAAAAGGTTCTAAAACTTTTTTTTCTCGAAGCGCTTTGATATGGGGAAATATATCGTCTTTTACGGAAGGAATATTTTTTGCATCTCGATGGTGAAAATGAGGACCAATGAGCGCTCCGAGTCCAGCGCATCTAAAATCAAAGAGTTCAGTTGTAGATTGCTCCATGACTTCGACGCCAGCTCTTTGAAAGCTGATCAGGTTCATTCCCTTATCTGGAGCAAAAACTGCTTTAATGAGTGATCCTGTTGAAGACTTGTTTTGTAGCATCAATGTTTTCATAGGAAGAGATCCTCTGGTATCTCTTCCTACTTAGAACTTTTTTTATTGTTTGACAAGTGTTTCTTAGTTGTATGCAGTACATGGATTTATTGCATGCGGGAATGTTTTTATTTCGATGAAAAACGTAAAAATGAAGAGTAGATGGATGAAAAATCATGTTATGAAGGTTTGATGTTCTTTCGGATTTTTTCTTACAGCATTTTCACATGAGTAAGCCTCTTTCATATCAGATCCTTGTAGGAGAATAACCGACGTTGTATTGGTCATAGAAATATTGCCTGTATGAACAAATGTTGAAAAAATACAAATCATACAAAGAAAAAATTTAAATTTTGTGTCAAATTCACTTATTAGAATTTACAAGAGGAGATTGTGATTGACTGTCTAATCTAATGCTACATTGCTGGTAGGTAAACTTGTTTTTTCTGGAGAGTCAATAAGATGTTTTTCTTTCCATTTGCCACGTAAATACCGGAAAAGGAAAAGAAGAGAGGTCATCAGGCTGTAAAAGATCCAGATACTAAGAGCATAAAGGACATTTTTTTCCATTTTGAAAACGACAAGGTAGGTTGGTAAAATTAAAAATAGCCAGATTCCACAAGTTCCAAAAATCATAATGAATACCGTATCACCAGCTGCGGTAAGTATTCCGCTTAGCAACCAGCGTACATTTTGAAAAACTAGATAAATAGTGATAATTAAAAAACCAAGTTCCAAAGTATGGAAAAGCTCTCCTTCTAAAAGAAGTGAGCTTTTTTGATCGCCTGGAAAAAACCAAAGAATGAGATTTTTTGAAAAGAACATACATATCAAAAAAGAAACAGCCGTAAACCCACTAATCAAAATTAGTCCTGAGCGAAATAGATTTTTTATCTCTGCGCTATTGTTTGACCCAAGTAGGTTTCCTGCGATCGATGACACTCCTTTCTCAAGGCCCATTCCAAAAAAGAATAAAAGCATTAAGATGCTCTGACAAACACTCGATACTAAAATATGTTTATAGCTTACTTTTGCCATTAGAAAGAAAAAAATTGCCCATCCCATGAGTTCAAGTGTTGTAAATACAGCTGGCGGAAGACCTATTTTGATACTACTTTTAAATTTCTTTGCATCAAAGCTGTAACGATCAGTATGAAATTGTGACCGATTTTTCTTTTGTAGAAACAAATAGCCTATGATTAGAACCTGAAAAACAACCCCAAATCCAGTTGCAATCGCAGCGCCTTTTACTCCCATTGGCTGAATGAATCCATCAACGCCAAAAATCAAAATAGGATCAAGTGTTACATTTATGATATTTCCCAGGATCGCAAGCCATTTAATGACTTTGGTCTTTCCAGTTCCTACAAAAAAGATAGAAATTGAGGATAGTAGCACGACAAAAGGAGCGAAATAGATGTTCCATCTGAAATAGCTAAGTTCATCAGGGTTCATAATTTGATTATGGAAGAGGAATTTTGCACCAAAATAACCCATTGGAATAAAGAAGGCAGCTGATGCAATACCAATCCAAATCATTTGCCATACAACTCTACCTATTTCGCTATGCTTTTTAGCGCCATTATACTGCGCTACAAAAACCTGCGATACGGATACTAGTGTCACCCATCCAAAGTGCATCGCCCAATAAAGAGTTCCTGAGCTTGTCGCAGCATTTAGAGCTTCTTTCGAATAATATGATAGAAACAACCGATCGATGAACATCATGACTACGAGAGAAAAATAGGAGATCATCAAGGGATAGGAGATTTTCCAAAGATTTCTAATTGACCCTAGTTTGGATTGTTCAATAATTTGCTTCATAATAGTAAACATAAATTAAATTTTTAAATTTAATTTATGTTTACTATGGATTGTTTTGCATATCAATATATTTTTTAATGGAAATATTGGTAAAAAATATAGCGAGTTCTTGTCAAATTGATAATAGCATACAGAAGATATGAGAAGGGTAAGACTCTTTGAGAAGAAAAAAAAGAATGGTTGATAAATGCAAAAAGCACCTTTAGAAAGTATTGTCAGGGCATATATTGAGCGCTTTGATCTTGGAGCTTTGAAATTAATGTGTAGAATTTTTTAGATCCTCCTTAAAAAAAATTGCAGTTAATCTTGGGCTGTTGTATGTTTTTGTTTTCCTTCGAAAAAAGGCTGTTCTAAACAGCAAATCGATCGAAGTGAAAAAGCAAATCCAAAGATGATTTGCAAATGTTATTTGACAACGTAAAAGAAGTGATAAGACAGACAATAAAAGAGGTTTGAGCGATTAGCATTTATGCTAATTGCCCCTAGTCAATAT
>JAJFMH010000100.1 GCA_021772245.1 Chlamydiota bacterium
TTCGTTATGAAAGCGTCTCACGCCTTTAATATGTTAGAAGCTCGAGGTGTTCTATCTACGACAGAGAGAACTGGATACATCACTCGAATTCGGAATCTCGCAAAATTGTGCGCAGATGAATACTTGCTCATCCGAGAACAAATGAAGTTCCCACTCCTG
The DNA here is from genome assembly GCA_021772245.1 of Chlamydiota bacterium. GTDB lineage: Bacteria > Chlamydiota > Chlamydiia > Chlamydiales > Simkaniaceae > JAJFMG01. The sequence continues at coordinate 160 of JAJFMH010000100.1, forward strand.
GCCTCTTCTGAATCTATTCAAGATGAATCGATTACAAAAAATTTTCCTGCAAACTTTGACTCCAAAAAAACAGACGACTTCTTATTCGAAATACGATCAGAAGAGCTCCCCGCAACCTTTATCTTGAATGCAAAAAATAACTTAGAAAAAGCTATTGAGAAACTTCTTAAAGATTCATCATTAGGCTTTGAGTCTATTACTTCCTTTGGAACGCCTAGAAGATTAAGTGTATATGTAAAGGGACTCTCGCATGGAACAAGTAAGAAAAAAATAGAACGCAAAGGCCCTCTATTAGATATTTCCTTTGATAAATCTGGAAATTTATCTAAGCAGGGACAAGGTTTTATTAAGTCACTTGGTATTGACACTTTTACGCTCCAAGATCTCAAAGACAAAAAAGTGAGTGGAGTTACCACTCAAACAATCAAAGAAAAAGTCTATCTTTTTGCTAGCATACAAGTAAAAGGGGTGTCAACTTTTGAAATTCTTGCGAAAAGTTTACCCGCAGTTATAGAAAATCTACCTTTTCCAAAAAAAATGCGTTGGGCAAATCTCGACGTGTCTTTTGCAAGACCTATTCAATCCATTATTGCTCTTTTTGGAAATGGAGTAGTTCCATTTACTTTTGGTAATATAGAATCCGGAAATGAAACAAGAGGCCATTTTCAACTTTGCAATGAAAAAATTCCGATTTCTCATCCATCGGAGTATCTAGATATCTTGAGAAAATGCAAAGTAATTGCTGATATTGAAGAAAGACAAGAATCCATAATCTCTCAACTTGATAAACTCGAAAAAGAAAATAACATAAATGTAATAGAAAAAGATGCTGTTTTAAAGCAGGTTTTGTACCTTTCAGAGTACCCTATGCTTATGTTAGGAAGCTTTGATCAGTCTTTTCTCAAAATACCCAAAGAAGTACTTACTTCTGAAATGATCGAACACCAAAAGTACTTCCCGACTGAAGATAATAGTCATACACTTCTAAATAAATTTGTCATTACAGCAGATAACACTCCAAATGACACAATTCGATCAGGTAATGAAAAAGTGCTTTCAGCAAGACTCTCTGATGGTGTATTCCTATATGAGGCTGATTGCAAGGTTCCTCTGAGTACATTTTTAGAAAAGTTAAAAACCGTTACATTCCAAAAGGAACTTGGGAGTGTCTATAACAAGCAAGAAAAACTCACTTCGATTGCTGCATATTTAGCGAGCACTTTGCATCTGTCAACTGATGCGATTGTCAAACGAGCAGCTACGCTGTGTAAAGTGGATCTAGCCTCTGAACTTGTGGCAGAATTCCCTGATCTTCAAGGAACGATTGGAAAATATTATGCTCTGCATGCTGGCGAAGATAAAGATGTTGCAATTGCAATTGAGGAACACTACCTTCCCAGGTTTGAAAATGATATTTTACCAACTACTCCTACTGGAATTATTGTAAGTTTAGCCGATAAACTACATAACCTAGTAGGCTACTTTAGTATTAACCTTATTCCTACCTCTTCTTCTGATCCTTTTGCAATTCGAAGACAAACTCTTGGAATACTTCGTATTCTAATCGAAAATAAGCTCTCGATAAATTTAAGTGATGTTTTCACAAATGCTGGAAAGCACTTTCCCAATTTCTCAAAAAAGACTCATGAAAAACTGATTCCATATCTGCAAACAAGACTCGCTGTAGCTTTGCATAACTTTGGCTTTGCTAAAGATGAAATCGATGCTAGCTTGTCAAATGAATGTACTGATCCATTTGATCAATACCTTAAAGTAAAAGCTCTAAATGAGTTTAGAAAAGCTCCTTCATTTTCAAAGCTATTTGAAGTATATAAAAGAGCGAAAGGTCAACTGGAAGATCAAGCAGAAGCTTCCATTCAAGAATCAAATTTTGTAAAAGAGCAGGAAAAAACTCTATACAGCATCTTACAAGAAATTTCACCCCTTGTAAGAAAAGCTACAAAAGAAAAAGCCTATGTAGAAGCATTTTCTCATCTTTCAAAATTACAAAAACCACTATCTGATCTATTTGAGCATGTGCAAATTTTATCAGATAATCAAGCGCATAAAACTAATCGAATAGCACTTTTACAGGAAGTTTTTACCCTCTTTTCAAAACTCCTTGATTTTGGTAAAATCCAAGAAAAAAAATAGACTAACAAGATTCTTTCTTGTAGAGATAAATTTGATCTTGATAAAGATTTGAAGCAACATATTGGGAATATGGCTTCCAATTTGGAATCCTAAAAGTGTGCGTTGCGATAAGAACCCCTAGATTTGTATCTGTTTTTAACCGCGATGCTAACTTTTCCATTGCCTTTGGAAAAAGATAGCAAAACACCATGGATGCTTTGGATATATCGGCGCTATATATACTTCTGAAATGAACCTTTACCTGTTTTTTTCGAGCACAAAAAATCCAAATTTTTGAAACCATGTAAACAAAAGGAGATCTTTCATAACCTATGATTCTTGCTTTGGGATACTTTTTTGCTAAGAAAAAAAGCATACTTCCAAACCCTGATCCCAAATCAACAATGTCTCCCTCTATGTTTTCAGGAAGGACTTTTGGGAGCTGTTGTTGCAGTGTAAGAGAAGTTGGCG